>JBOGZE010000147.1:0-11674 GCA_050697055.1 Solirubrobacterales bacterium | reverse complement strand
ACATCGACGAGGAGACGATGCGCGTCCACCACGACAAGCATCACCAGGCTTACGTCGACAAGGCCAACGCGGCGCTTGAGGGCACCGAGTGGGCCGACAAGCCGGTCGAGGAGGTTCTGCAGAATCTCTCCAAGCTCGGCGATAAGGAAACCGCGGTGCGCAACAACGCCGGCGGCCACGCCAACCACACCTTCTTCTGGGAGATCATGAGCCCGGACGGCGGCGGCGAGCCCGATGGCGACCTCGCCGACGCGATCAAGGAGGGGTTTGGCGACCTCGGCTCCTTCCAGGAGGAGTTCAAGGCCGCGGGGGTGAACCGCTTCGGCTCCGGCTGGTCCTGGCTCGTCCACGACGGCTCCGGCCTCGCGGTGGTCTCGACCGCCAACCAGGACTCCCCGGTCTCCGACGGGCAGACGCCGATCATCGGAGTCGACGTCTGGGAGCACGCCTACTACCTCAAGTACCAGAACAAGCGCCCCGACTACATCGACGCCTGGTGGAACGTCGTCAACTGGGCGAAGGCCGGCGAGCACTTCGCGGGGGCGAGCTGATGATGCGCCGGCGCAGGGCGGTGCTGGCGGGGGCGGCGAGCGTCGCCGTCGTCGGCGTGGGCGCGGCGGTTGCCTGGGGGGCCCCGGCGAACATCGTCGGCCAGGCTGACAACACCTTCAACGCGTCCGCCTATTCGCACGACGGGGGCACAGTGGCTCAGCTGGTCGTCGGCGGCAGCACCCACAACGCCACCGCCAGCGCCACCGGGCCGGACGGCAAGGCGCTCTTCCGCAGCAACACGATCTCCAGCGGCAACACACCCGTTAACGGAACCCAGTACCTGTCGGCTGGGTCGTACCCCTTCATCTGCACGATTCACCCGACGACGATGCAGGCGACCCTGAACGTCACCGGCACCGGGCTGCCGAGACCGACGGTGGACCTCGCGGTCACCAGCCGGAAGCTCGCCAAGGTGCTGAAGAAGGGCAAGCTGGCCGTGAAGGCGACGACCACCGGCGCCCCCGAGGTGGCGCTGACGGCGGCCCTCGGCAAGCGGACGATCGCCACCGGCACCGTCCCGGCGGGCGGCACCACCGCCGCCCTGAAGCTGACCAAGCCGGGTCGTCAGGCGCTTGCCGGGAAGGACAAGGCGACGGTCAAGGTGACGGGGTCGATCGACTTCGGCGCCCCCGACACCGTCAAGGCGAAGCTGAAGTAGGCATCGGCCGGCTAGTACGCCCCGCAAGCGACACTGACTCGTCCGCCGGGCGGGCAGCCTCGGGCAGCTCCAGTGGCGCGCCCGCCCCGGGGACCCTCGCCATCGCCCGCTCGGCGAGGGTCGCCCCGGGGACCCTCGCCATCGCCCGCTCGGCGAGGGCGGTGATCGTAAGGCTCGGGTTCACCCCGGGGTTCGCCGGCACCGCTGCGCCGTCGCAGACCAGCAGGTTCTCGTAGCCGTAGATGCGGTGGCAAGCGTCGACCACACCGCCGCCGGGGTCGGGCCGATCACCGCGCCTCCGAGGATGTGGGCGGTGGTCGGGATGTTGAGCACGGACTCGGTCAGGCCCGACTGGGCGATTCCCCCGATCCGCTTCGCGAACCACTCCGCCCCCCGCTCAGCGGCGGGGAGGGTAGGTCGGGGTTGGACCGGTTCGTGACATGTTGTCAAACATGTGTCTGACGACGTGTCTAGACTGGTCCCCGATGGTGCCCGAACCCGAGCCCGAAGCACCCCGGGCCGCGACCAAGCGAAGCTCCCGGCGGCGCCGGCGCGATCAGGCGCGGGCCCGGCTCCTGAGCTCGGCGTTGGCGCTCGCCGAGAAGGGGTCGTTTCGCGACCTCAGCGTCGACGAGATCGCCCGGGCGGCGGGCCTCTCCCGGAGCGCCTTCTACACCCACTTCCGCGACAAGCACGATCTCCTTCTGGCCGCGGTCGCCGACGCCACCGAGGAGCTCTACCGGATCGCCGACCGCTGGTGGCAGGGCAGCGGGCCGCCCGCCGATCGGGTCGAGCAGGCGATCGCGGGAGTGGTCGCCGTCTACGCGGAGCAGGCGAGCCTGTTGCGGCTGGCGACCGAGGTCTCCGGCTACGACGACGACATGCGCGAGCTCTGGCTGGGGATCGTCGGGCACTTCATAGACGCGACCGCCCAGCAGATCCGCTCCGAGCAGCTCGACGGCCTGATCCCGCGGGCGCTGGAGGCGCGGCCGACCGCCGAGGCCCTGGTCTGGATGGCCGAGCGGTGCTGCTACATCTACCTCGGTCGGGGGGAGCGCCCGCCCGAGGAGGTGGTCGCGGCCGTGGCGCCGGTCTGGACCGCGGCTCTCTATCCGGGGGTCATCCCCGCCCAGGAGCTGCGCCCGAGTTAGATGAGCGGCACCACGACCATGCACGCCTGGATGACGGACAGCGTCGTGGTGCCGCTCATCTAGTCGTTTTCGGGTACGTTCACCCACATCTGCGGCGCGCTTAACGTCATCTCAACGGGGCGCGTTCAGAAAACGGCGGTGGAATGCGGAATTCCCGCGGCCCCAGGCGACGGTTCCCCTTTGACACCCCAGTTTCGACGATGGGCGCTTCAGCGCCGACTTCCCCGAGGCGATCACCCTGCAGAAGGAGGCCGACGTCCGGGTGGGCGGAGTCTCGGTGGGCAAGGTCAAGTCCCTGGAGCTGCCGCCGGGCGAGAACGCGACCCGAGCGGTGATCGAGATCGATCCCCAGTACGCGCCGATCTCCTCGGACGCGCAGGCGATCCTGCGGCAGAAAACGCTGCTGGGCGAGACCTACGTCGAGCTCACCACCGGCACCCAGGACCCCGGTCTCGAGGAATCGGGCGCGACCGCGCAGTCGAGCGCGATCGACGTCGGGCAGATCTCCGGCGACGACGCTCCCCATGCGATCCCCGAGGGCGGGCACCTCGAAAGCACCCAGGTCGCCGAGCAGACCCAGATCGACGAGATCTTCAACGGCTTCGACCAGGAGACACGGCAGGCATTCCAGCTGTGGATGAAGAACGCCGGGATCGCCGCCGACGGCCGCGGCCTCGACCTCAATGACGCCTTCGGGAACGTCGGCCCCTTCGCCCAGGACGCCAGCGACGTGCTCGCCACCCTCCGCTCGCAGGAGCAGTCGCTGCGCGCGATCGTCCGTGAGACCGGGGCCGTCTTCCAGGCGCTGACCGCCCGTGACGGCGAGCTCGCCGGGGCGATCGTCGGCACCAACCGCACCTTCCGGGCGATCGCCTCCCGCGACGAGGCTCTGGCCGGGACCTTCAGGATCCTGCCCACCTTCGAGACCGAGTCGCGCCTCACCCTCGAGCGCCTCGATCGCTTCGCGGTCGACGCGGCGCCGCTCTTCCGTGACCTGCGGCCAGTTGCTCGTGACCTCAGTCCCACCCTGCGCGATCTGCGCCGGCTCGCCCCGAACGCCCGCCGGCTGTTCATAAACCTCAACCCGCTCGTCGACGCCGCGGTCAAGGGGCTGCCGGCGCTGCGCGACGTCCTCGACCAGGTCCGCCCGGCGCTCAAGAACCTCGATCCGTTCCTCGCGAACTTCAACCCGATCGTCCGCTACCTCGACTACGCATGGCCGATTGCCGCCGACTTCTTGGCCAACATCCCCGCCGCCACCTCGGGCTACCTGCCCTCGGTCGCCGACCAGCCGGTGG
The DNA here is from genome assembly GCA_050697055.1 of Solirubrobacterales bacterium. GTDB lineage: Bacteria > Actinomycetota > Thermoleophilia > Solirubrobacterales > 70-9 > CAVVYV01. The sequence continues at coordinate 8,015 of JBOGZE010000147.1, read as the reverse complement.
TCCGCAACATCTCCCGCCAGATGGGGATCATCGACGCCGAGAGCCTCTCGGTGTACCCGACCCGCCTACCGACCAACCGCGGCAACGGCTACCTGCAGCCGTTCGCGATCGGCAACCCGAACTCCTCGCACCAGGGCGAGATCTTCCCCAGCCACGACTGCGACAACACCGGCGCCACCGGCGGTAACGGCAGCGGCCAGGTGACCAGCGATCCGGCCTCGAATCCGGCGCCCAGCTTCGGCACCTTCCCGCTCTCGGAGCTGCCGTTGGGGCCGCCGCTACAGGCGATCGCCCCCTGCACGCTGCAGACTCAGTCGATCGGCAACTTTCCCGCCGTCTTCGGCGGTGGCGCGGTGCCGAACATCCTCCCGGACCCGTAGCGGCGCCTCGGCATAGGATTCGAACGACCCGTTTAATGGAGGGAAGTTGGCCTACTTCAAGGACGCCCAGGAGGTCTACGACACGATTGGCAAGCTCTTCGTCGAGCTGGCCGAGGACGAGGAGCTGGCGCCCAAGTTCCGCAACGCGAACACGATCGTCCAGTACGACTACCGGGAGCCCGATTCGAAGATCACCATGCGGCTGCAGGAGGACCAGCCCAGCGAGGTCGACTTCGGCGAGACCGACATGGAGCCCGAGGTCGTGATGAGCATGGAGGCCGACACCGCCCACCGCTTCTGGCTCGGCAAGGTGAACGTGACCGTGGCCCTCGCCCGCGGCCAGATCAAGGCGAAGGGCCCGGTGGCGAAGATCCTCAAGCTCGTGCCGCTTACCAAGCCGGCGCTCCCGCGATACAAGGCCCAGCTGGAGGCCGACGGCCACCAAGACCTCGTCAACGTCGACTAGATGAGTGAGTCCGCGACCATGCACGTCCGGATGACGCGCATGGCCTTCGCATCTCGGCGTCCTCGGGCTCGCCCTTGCCGCCAGCAAGGGCTTCGCCCTGCGTCCACCGATCTGCTTGGCCCTGCGCGCCCCCGGTCGCACAGCGCCGCAGAATCACTCATCTGGCAGGCGTGAGCGCCAAGGCGGATGCTCAGGGCTGGGCCGAGACCGTCTCTGGTCTCGCCTCGGATCGAGGGCTCCGCTACGAGCCGGTCGGTGGCATCAATCCGAAGGGAGGGCCGGTCGCCCTTTGCCCCGGTGGCACCAACCGGCTCACGGGTGAGCTCAGCGATGGTTTCTTCGGCGCCTCCTGCGACGCCGACGAGCACGAGGAGGGTGGCTTCGGCCGCAAAGCCGTGCTGCCGGGTGCGGTGCTCGCCAAGGCCCACATGCCCGACCTGGCCACGGTGGTGCCGATATTCAATGTCGAGTCGATCGAGCACACCGCCGAGGACGTGGTCGATCGCCGCTCCCGCCGCCGGGTCGAATTCGAGAGCGTCGACTTCAACAAGCGCTTCATCGCCACCGTCCCGCGCGACCACGACCCGGTCGCCCTGCGCGAGCTCTTCAGCCCCGCCTTCGTCGACTGGATCACGCGGATCCCGGCCGAGATCGACTTCGGGATCACCGACCGCCAGCTCTTCTTTCACTGGCACCTGCGGGAGCGCACTCGCGAGGAGCTGAAGGAGGCGCTGCATTCGGCCGGCGGCATCTTCGATCGTCTGCACCGCGAGATGGAGGAGAACAACCTCGACATCTACACGGCCGGTCCCTGGAACGCGGGGCTGGAGCCCTTCCCGGCGACGACCGGCTAGCTGCCCTGGCGAGCCCTGAGCTGCTTCCGGGCGGTGCGGTAGAAGCCGAAGCCCTTCTTGACGAAATCGCTGTAGCGGCCCAATCGCCCCTCGGGGAGCTCGAAGCCGCCGACGATCCGGCGGGGCAGCAGACGCCAGCCGCCCTCGCCGCGGACCAGCTCGCCCCGAACCTGGACGTTTCGCTGCCAGCTGAAGTCGGGCGCGTGCCGGTGGACGGTCAGGCAGCCGCGTCCCTCGAGCAGGGGCAGGCCCGCCGGCTCGCCGCCGAGCTCGATCGCGCGCGAGTCGGGGTGGACCTCGATCGGGACCCGGACCGACAGCGGGAAGCCGTCGGGCGCGAGCCAGCTGACGACGGCGGTCTCGTGCTCCCGCCCGAGCTCGTCAATGCGCTCGTCCCAGATCGGCTCGCCGCCCACCGCCGGCCCGTGATCCTCGGGCGGCTCCTCGCTGTGGCCGGATCGCACCTCCTCGAGGTGGGCGTCGTGGAGGACCGGCTTGGCCGAGATCTCTCCATTCGGCCAGACGAAGACCCGCTCCGGCCGGACATGGATGTAGATGCGCGTGTAGTACCAGTTGAGGGCGCCCCGCAGGCGCTTCGGCGGGTGCAGCTTGCGGATCCCCGGCAGCTTCTCCCACGATTCCCGGAAGTAACGCTCACGGTTGTCAACCAGATTGCGGTCGTCGACCTCGGCCGTGCCCTGCACGAGGACGCGGATTCCGCTCTCGATCCGAGAGCCGGCCGGGTCGGAGAAGAGCAGCGAGACGCTCGGATGGCGGCGGGCGTCGTCGGCCTTCCTCGGATAGCCGAGCCCGGTGGTGATGTCGATCGTCGGCCCGCCGGGTTTGTAGTAGGGGGTGACCGGCCAGGTGATCGGCTGCTTGCCGGCGCCGACCGTGGTCAGCTCGCAGGTGATGAACTGGTCGAAGGCCTGCTGGACCTCCGGCGGCAGGCTGCTGGTCATCGATGCGGATTCTCCCGCACCTATGGGCCTATCGGCAGCTCGCTCGGGTCGCAGTCGATCGTCCCGCCCTGGGTCAGCTGCTCGACCGGCACGTCTCGCTCGTTGGCTCCGGGCAGCGGCGCAGGACCGGATCGAAATCAGGGGTGATCTTCGGGGAGGACGATCCGGCGGTCCTTTCCGCTGCCGACGACCTCGGGCTCCACCGCCCTCACCTCGCGCCGGCGGGCGGCCTCCAGCGCCTCCTCGGCACTCGCGAACGGCAGCAGCGACTCCAGATGCTTGATCGTCGGAAAGACAAGGGACAGCTCGTTCCGCGCGTGCATCTCCAGGGCGACCTGGGGCCCGAACCAGCCGGCGTCGACGGTCTCGCTGCCGTCTGGGCGCGGCGGCGAGTGGGCCGGCGCCAGCGCCAGATAGAAGCGGGTGTCGAAGCGCACAGGCACGATCCGGGGGGTGATCCAGCGCGAGTAGGCGACGAGCTCGTCGGCCTCGACCTCGATCCCGGCCTCCTCCCGCAGCTCCCTGACGCCGCAGACGCGATGGGCGCGCTCGCCCTCGCCGTCCTCGGCATCGACGGCGCCACCGGGAAACACCCAGACCCCGGGCATGAAGCGGGCCTCGGGGTTGCGCTGGACCAGGCAGACCTCGAGGCCGCGGTCGGAGTGCCTGCCGCCGCGCCGCAGCAGGATCACGGTGGCGGCGGGGCGCGGGGTCGCCGGGGGCTCGTCCTCCCCCCGCAGGGGTGCGCCGCCCGCCTCGGGTAGATCGCTCATCTCGTCCTCGCCGAGGCAGCCACGCGAGCGCAGCGTACTCGCTAGATTGGCGCCCGATGGCAGCGGAGACGGGAACCAAGCAGCTCTACATCTGCACCTCCTGCGGGTTCATCTATGACCCCGACGAGGGCGATCCAGACGGCGGGGTGCCGCCTGGCACCGATTTCGACGACATCCCCGACGACTGGTTCTGCCCCGTCTGCGGGGCGCGGAAGGCGGACTTCGAGCCGTACGAGGAGTAGCCGCTAGGCGCGCGGGTCCTGTCACCGCGGTGCCCCCCATCCTGTGGGCGCGGATGCGTCCTCGGATGGGGGCCCCCAGGCGGGTTTCATCACGCCTGGTTCTTACGCCGCTTCGAGCAGAGCCGCGTCCAACCGCCCCTTGGCCGCCGGGTCGAAGTCGGCCACCGGGTGGGCCGCGGTGATCGACTCGGCAGTGACATCGACCAGGCGGCGGAGGTCCTCGAGCGAGATCGAGAGCGGCGGCATCAACACGATCACGTCGCCGAGGGGCCGCACGATCACCCCTCGCTTGCGGGCCTCGAGGGCGACTCGGTGGCCCATCCGCAGCGACGGGTCGTGGTCGCCGAGGTCGATCCCGACCATCAGCCCGCACTGGCGGACCTCACGCACCCCTCGCATCAGCTGCACCTCCGTCAGGGCTTCCGCCAGCAGCCGAATCTTCGGCTGCAGCCGCACCAGGGTGCGCTCCCGCCGGAAGACCTCGAGGCTGGCGAGCGCCGCCGCGCAGGCGAGCGGGTTTCCGGTGTAGGTGTGACCGTGGAAGAAGGTCTTGAACTCGGCGTGGTCGGCGAGGAAGGCCTCATAGATCGATTCGGTCGCCAGGGTCGCCGCGAGCGGCATGTAGCCGCCGGTCAGCCCCTTGGCGACGCAGAGCAGGTCCGGAGCGACCCGCTCCTGCTCGCAGGCGAACATCGTCCCGGTGCGCCCGAAGCCGGTGGCGACCTCGTCGCAGATCAGCAGCAGCCCGTGGCGCTCGGTCAGCTCTCGCACCGCCCGCAGGTATCCGGGGGGGTGGGTGAGGATGCCGGCGGCGCCCTGCACAAGCGGCTCGACGATCACCGCGGCGAGTTCCTCCTCATGGCGGGCGAGGAGGCGCGCCATCTCGTCGATGTCTCCCGGCTCCGCCCGGTGGGCCTTGAACAGGAGCGGCCCGAAGGCGGAGTGGAAGAGATCGATCCCGCCGACCGAGACCGAGCCCACGGTGTCGCCGTGATAGGCATCGCGGAGGGAGATGAACGAGGTTCGCCGGACGTGCTGGCCCCCCCGGTGCCGCCAGTACTGGAAGGCCATCTTCAGGGCGACCTCCACCGCGGTCGAGCCCGAGTCCGAGTAGAAAACCCGGTTGAGGCCGGGCGGGGCGATCGCCACCAGCCGCGCCGCCAGCTCCGCCGCCCTGGGGTGGGAGAGCCCGAGCATCGTCGTGTGCGCCACCCGCTCGAGCTGCTCGCGGACCGCCCGGTCGATCAGCGGGTGCCGATGGCCGTGGACGTTGCACCACAGTGAGGAGACGCCGTCCAGGTAGCGGTTGCCCTCGGCATCGATCAGCTCGCTGCCCTCGGCCCCCTCGATCATCAACGGCTCTTCGGCGATCCAGTCCTGCTGCTGGGTGAACGGATGCCAGAGGTGCCGATGATCGAGCTGGGCGTCCGTTCGCATCGCCGCGGCGGAACATAGTTCGCGGCTCGGCCGGAACTCCGACGCGGGAGACGCCTCGGCTGTGACCGACGTCACACTGGTTTCACTTGCGAAATGGTTGCATTCGTGCAAACATTTCCTCAATGGAAGCAGCTACGAAGCTGTCGACCCACTCAGTCTCCGCCGCCAACCGCGAGCTCGCCCTGAAGCTCGGGGCAATCATGCTCCGCTGCTTCGGAGGCAGGGGTGGCGACGTTCTCCGGGTGATCGACGAGAGCGGCCTGACCTTCATCCAGATGAAGGCCCTGGTCACCCTCGAGCAGCCGGAGGAGCAGGCGGCTCGCACGGTCACCGCGCTCTCCGAGGAGCTCGGGATCTCCGCGGCCTCCGCGAGCAGGGCCGCCGACGGCCTCGTCCGCCGGCGCCTCGCCTCCCGGGTCGAGGACTCCGAGGATCGGCGGGTGCGGAGGCTGACCCTGACCGCGAAGGGGCGGGAGCTGGCCAACCAGATCATCTCCGCCCGCCTCGCCGGGATCGAGGACTTCATGGCTTCCCTAAGCCCGGGCGAGCACCAGAAGCTTGAGGCGGCGCTCGACGCGATCGTCAAGCGCGAGGACGTCGCCGAGATCTACCGCAATCACGAGAGAAGGGCGCGCAGATGACGCGCTATCGGCACCTGATCACGGACGACAACCGCAAGTGGTGGACGCTCGGAGCGATGTGCTTCGCGCTGTTCATGGTGATGCTCGACAACACCGTCGTCAACGTGGCACTGCCCTCGATCCAGCGCGACCTGCACGCCGACATCTCGGAGCTGGAGTGGGTGATCAACGGGTACACCCTCACCTTTGCGGTGCTGATCGCTACCGGCGGTCGCCTCGGCGACATCTTTGGCCGGCGGCTGATGTTCCTGACCGGCGTGATCATCTTCGCGGGCACCTCGGCGACCGCTGGGCTCGCCGTCAACGCCGAGATGCTGATCGCCTCCCGGGCCGTGCAGGGGATCGGCGCGGCGCTGATGATGCCGGCGACGCTGTCGATCGTCACCCACGCCTTCCCCGCCCGTGAGCGCGGCAAGGCGATCGGCACCTGGGCGGGCGTCTCGGCTCTCGCGCTCTCGATTGGACCGGTCATCGGCGGCTTCCTGACCGAGAACGTCGGCTGGGAGGCGATCTTCTTCATCAACCTGCCCGTCGCCGCGGGCGCGGTGGTCGCGACACTGTTCGCGGTCCGCGAGTCGCGCGACGAGACCGTTGATCGCACCGTCGACTACCCGGGCGTCGTCGCGCTGACGGCAGGCCTGTCGGCGATCGTTCTGGCGCTGATCGAGGGCAACAGCTGGGGATGGGACTCGTCGCAGATCGTCGCCCTGCTGGCCGGGGGCTTCGCCGCGCTCGGCGCCTTCGTCGTGATCGAGCTGCGCTCGCGAGTGCCGATGGTCGAGTTCGCGCTCTTCCGTACGCGGCAGTTCATCGGCTCCAACCTTGTCGCTTTCATCATCACCTTCGCGATGATGGGCTCCTTCTTCTTCCTCGCGATCTACATGCAGAACATCCTCGGCTACGGGGCGCTCGAGGCGGGGGTCAGGTTCCTGCCGACGACGATGGTGATCGCCGTGATCGCGCCGCTGGCGGGACGGCTCTCGGATCGCTTCGGGCCTGTCTGGCCGATGAGCACCGGGCTCGCCGTGCTCAGCGTCTCGATGTTCATGTTCTCGAGCATCGACATCTCGACGACGTACAGCGGCCTGCTCGTCCCGTTCATCCTGATGGGCGTCGGCATCGCGCTCGTGATGTCGCCGATGTCGACGGCGGCGATGAACGCGGTTGCCGTGCAGAAGGCGGGTGTCGCCTCAGGCGTGCTCCAGATGTCGCGGATGGTCGGCGCCACGGTCGGCGTCGCCGCGACCGGGGCGATCTTCCAATCCCAGCTCGGCAGCGGCTTCGATCCCGCCGGCCTCGCCGCGGCGCCTGACGCCGCGCGGGCGGCCTTTGTTGACGCGCTTGGCAGCGCGATGCTGCTGGCGGCAGCCGTGTCGGTACTCGGCTTCGTCGTCGCAGTGGCGCTGGTGCGCGGGGGCGCGAAGCGGGACGAGGCTACGCGGCCCGCAGCAGCGGCTCCACCGGCACCTGCAGTGCCGGCCAATGCTCCGGCCGCGCCAACTCCAGCTCCGGCAGCGTCAGCACCTCAGTCGCGCTGAGGGCACCGATCGTGGACCGGTTCGACTGCTCCATTGACGAGGGATCGACCGGCCAGGGGGTGAGGACGACGGCCGCCGGCTCGAGCCCGGCGCCCCGCACCGCCTCAACCGTGAGCAGGGTGTGGTTGATCGTGCCCAGCCCGGGCGAGGCGGCGATCACCACGGGAAGACCAAGCTCGCAGGCGAGGTCGCGGACCAGGTAGCCGGGCGCCAAGGGGACGAGAAAGCCGCCGACGCCCTCGCAGACAAGCAGGTTGGAGCGCCCGCCGGCGGCCCGCGCCGCCGCCGCGAGCCGCGCGGGGTTAATCCGCTCGCCCGCCAGCTCCGCCGCCAGGTGAGGCGAGACCACCGGCCCGTAGCGGTAGGGGGCGATCTCCTCGTCGCTCTGCGCGGAGCCCGAGGCGAGCCGCAGCAGCTCGTGATCGGCAGGCCCCTCGCCGAGCCCGTCGAGGCCGCTGACCGCCGGCTTGAACACGGCGACCCGCTCCCCCGAGGCGCTGGCGGTGCGGGCGAGCGCCGCGGCGACCATCGTCTTGCCGACATCGGTGCCCGTCCCGGTGACGAAGAGCCCGCGCATCCGGCTAGGCCGCCCTTGGCATGTTGGTTGCCGGTGGCGCAGCCGCCGGTGAAGCGCGGCCGTCCCGCTCGGCGCCCGCGCCCGCCAGGCCGAGCTCCCGCGCGGTCCTCCCGATCAGGCGGGCGGCCTTGCGCAGGTCACCCAC
>JBOGZE010000146.1:0-2533 GCA_050697055.1 Solirubrobacterales bacterium | reverse complement strand
CCTCCCGTCTCGATCGCTTGATCGAGCCAGGGTCTGGGCCCGGTCGGATGGCTTCGGCCCTGCGCCAGGTGGACCAGTTTCAGACCGGCGCAGGTGGACCAGTATTCAGGCGGCGCCTACAGGAGCTCCCCCCGCGGCCAAACACCTCGAGCTTCCGCCCCCCATCCGCTCTCTTCCTCTTCCTTTCCGCGGCATCCGCTCACCCTCAAGTGCCAAGGCCGGTTGAAAACCGGGCCACTTCTGCCGGTTGAAAAGTGGTCCACCCAGACGGGGTAGGGGCGCCCGCGAAGCGAAGCCCGTAGGGCGAAGCGAAGCGGGCGCCGGCGGTCAGTCGCGAGGCGGTGGCGAGCCGAGGTCCTTGTCGCGAAGCCGGTAGCTGTCGCCCTTGAGGCTGAGGATCTCGGCGTGGTGGACGAGGCGGTCGATCATCGCCGTCGCCGTCACCTCGTCGCCGAAGATCTCGCCCCAGGCCGAGAACGGCTTGTTGGAGGTGACGATCATCGAGGCGCGCTCGTAGCGAGCCGAGACGAGGCTGAACATCAGGTTCGCTGCCTCAGGATCGAAGGGGATGTAGCCGACCTCGTCGACGACGATCAGGGGGACGAAGGAAAGCCGGCGAAGCTCGGCCTCGAGCGAGCCCTGGCGCTTCGCCTCGCCGAGGCGCGCGACCCACTCGGTCGCGGTCGCAAAGGCGACCCGCTGGCCCGCGAGGCAGGCGCGGATCCCGAGCGCGATCGCCAGGTGGGTCTTGCCGGTCCCCGGCGGGCCGAGCAGGACGACGTTCTCGCGCGCATGAAGGAAGTCGAGCTGGCCCAGGTGCTCGACGACGGTCTTCTTGACCGAGCGCTGAAAGGTGAAGTCGAACTCCTCGAGCGTCTTTCGGGCCGGGAAGCGCGCCCGCTTGATCCTCCCCTCGCCGCCGTGTGACTCGCGCGAGGCGACCTCGGCGGAGAGCACTGCCTCGAGGAAGCGCTCATGCGACCAGGACTCCTCCCTCGCCCGCTCGGCGAGCCTCGGTGTGGCCCGAGCGGCCGCCGGCGCCTTGAGGCTGCGGAACAGGTGAGTGAGCTCGGAGGTCTTGCTCATGCCGGGATCAAGGCGTCGTAGCGCTCGAGCGGGCGGATCTCGACCTCGGGCTCCGAGCGACGTCGGCGGCGCTCGCCGCGCAGCTGCTCCAAGGCCCGCTGGTGGGCCGGATCGGTGAACGTGAGCCCGGCGGCGAAGGCGCGGGGATGGCGGCAGGCGATGGCGCCGGTGTCGAGCTCGACGGCGCTGATCTCGGCCTGGCTCGCGCGGACCTCGACGCGGCGCCCTGCGAGGCGCGGGTCGAGCGAGTAGTCGTTTCGGTCGAGGCGCAGGTAGGGCTGGGGAGGAACGCGGGTCACCCAGCGCCGGTCGGCGTCGGGCATCCGCTCGGGCAGCCGCCGCATCCGCTCGTGCTCGGCTGCCAGGCGCTCGGAGACGACGGCCCGCGTGGTGCGGTGCTTGCGGTCGTTGATGCGATCGCACCAGTCGTCGAACTGAAGCTGGAAGTCGAGCGGGTTGGCGAAGCTTCGGCCCGCCTCGAAGTTGCCGTGGATGAAGCGGTGATCGCGCTCCAGTGCCCCTTTGGCCTGGCAGTCGCCGGCATCGAGGATGATCCAGCCGAGGCCGAGCTGCCCGCAGAATGCGAGGAAGGGCTCAGTCGGGCGTCCGCGGGGCGCGATCGCCCCCTCGCGGTCCCAGACCACCTTGCGCGGCAGCGCTCCGAGCCGCTCGAGGCAGCGGCTCATGCCCCAGCCGATGTCCTCCCACTGCTTGGAGAAGACGAGCGCCCCGGCGAGGGCCCGCGAGTAGGGCAGCTTGCAGGTGACGACGTAGCCGCGGCGCGTCTGGCCCCACCCGACGGGGATCTCCCGGCGCGGCTCGGTGAGGTCGAACTGGGCGAGCTCGCCGGGGCGGTAGACGGTGCGCTGGTGGGTGCGCGGCGGCGGCAGGTAGCGTGGCCGCAGCTCGCGCAAGAGATCATCGAGGATCGTCTTGCCGCCGCGGTAGCCCTCGTCGATGATCTCCTCGAGGATGCGAACGCCCGAGAGCGTCGGCTCGTCCTCGAGCAGCTCGCGGATCCTCGGCAGGTGAGGATCGAGCTTTGACGGTCGCCTCGGCCGGGGGCCGTAGCTGGGCGGCGCATCGGCGGCCAGGGCCCTGCGGATCGTGTCGCGGTGGATCCCGGTGCGACGGTGGATCTCGCGCTGCGAGAGTCCCTCGACGTGCTTCATCCGCCTGATCTCTGCCCACTGCTCCACGTCCAACAACTGCCTTCCTCCCGTCTCGATCGCTTGATCGAGCCAGGGTCTGGGCCCGGTCGGATGGCTTCGGCCCTGCGCCAGGTGGACCAGTTTCAGACCGGCGCAGGTGGACCAGTATTCAGGCGGCGCCTACAACCGGCCGGGTGCCTCTAGTATTCCTGCGGTCCGGGACGGCCCTCTGGCGGCCCTCGGGGGGCGCTCCTGCGAGCAGCTCGTCGCTGAAAACTTGAAAGACAGGTGCACCT
>JBOGZE010000145.1:0-1763 GCA_050697055.1 Solirubrobacterales bacterium | reverse complement strand
GTGGCTGTCAAGTGACGGGCGTGGTGGATCCTTATGGTCCGCGTGCGGGTTGGCGGTGTCGAGCTGGGCTCATCTCTCTATCGCCTCCTGGTGGGAGGACAAGGCTGGATGGGAGGCTCGCTCCGGTGGCGCATCTCCTTACGGGACCGTCATGCGGTCATGGGGGCTGGGGCGCCTGCCGGAGCGAAGGGACGGTCGTGGGTGAGCATGTGCCAGATCGCTTCGGCGAGTCTGCGGGCGAGGTCGACCTGGGCGACCTTGGGGCCGCGCTGCTTGCCGAGCCTGGTCTTGGTGCGCTGGTAGCGGTCGCGGTAGGCGGGGTGGTGGCTGGCGTGAGCGGTGGCCTCGATCAGCGCCCAGCGCAGGTAGCGGGGGCCGTTCTTGGAGAGCGGGCCGCGGCGGTCGCTCTCACCGGATTGGTAGACGCGGGGGCAGAGGGCGGTGTAGCCGGCGAGCTTGGTCGGGGAGCCGAAGCGGGTGATGTCGCCGATTTCGGCGGCGATCGTGTAGGCGAGCACCCAGGCGATCCCGGGGATCGTGGTCAGCAGGGGCACGTAGCGGTGGTCGGCGCCGAGCTGGCGCAGCTCGGCCTCGCAGGCGTCGATCTCGCGGTCGAGCTCGTCGATCAGGCGCAGACTGGCGGCGACGTCGCCGGCCCACGGCTCGGGCAGCTTGAGTCGTTGCAGCAGCTCGCGGCCGCGGACGCCGAACAGGTCGGAGACGGGGCAGGGCTTGCCATGCGTGAGCAGGGTGGCGTGCACGCGCTGCTTCAGGCTCGAGCGGTGGCGGACGAGGTGCAGCCGGAAGCGGGCCCGCTCTCGCTCGGCCCGCACCTGCGGGTCGGGCAGCCAGATCGCGGGGACGAGCTCGCGACGCGAGAGCTCCGCCAGCACCCAGGCGTCGATCCGGTCGGTCTTGCAGGCCAGGGGCGCGAGCCCCTTCACCTTCACCGCGTCGGCGATCTCGACCTGCCAGCCGTGCAGCTCGAGCTGATCGTGGACGAAGCGGGCACCGTTCATCGACTCGATCGCCGCCCGCAGCGGCTGCCGATGCCGACCAACGCGCACGGCCAAGCCGCGAAGACCATCGGCGTCCGGGGGTGCGCCGCCCACCTCGACGGTCTCGCCAGCCTCGTCGAGCAGGTGAAAGTCGAGGCGCTTGCGACTGAGATCCAAACCAGCGTGCAACATGGAAACGGGCCTCCTCTCGGTAGCACCTTGGTGGCACCACGGAGGCTGCCACCGAGGAGGCCCTTCTTCATCGCATTCCTTACCCTCTCCGAGGGCCGCAGTGGGCGCGGCGGGAATGATCCCGCTGCGCGGCGTGGTCAATCGTTGATTCGCGCGATGAGCTCGGCGGGACCGTCGAAGTAGGTGCGGTACCTCCCGATGCCGACAGTCTTCGAGGCTTCGCCGTTCGCCTTGGCCGGCATGGCCAGCCGCTGCGGGCGGCGATCGAGTCGATGACTGGCGCCCGCTTCGTCCACGACCAGCTCGAGCTCCACGGCTGGCAGGTCGAGATCGCCGACGCGGCGAAGGTGAAGGGGTTGGCCCCGTTGGCCTGCAAGACCGACCGCATCGACGCCTGGGTGTTGGCCGAGCTCTCGCGTCGCGAGCTCGTGCCGGCGATCTGGCTGCCCGACCCCGCGGTGCGAGCCGAGCGGGAGCGGGCCCGCTTCCGGCTGCACCTCGTCCGCCACCGCTCGAGCTTGAAACAGCGCGGGCACGCGCTGCTCATGGCTCACGGCACGCCCTGCCCCGTCT
>JBOGZE010000144.1:0-1684 GCA_050697055.1 Solirubrobacterales bacterium | reverse complement strand
CCTTCACATCCATGGATCAACCCTCCTGTCCGTGTCGATCGTCGCCAACTCTCCCAAGTGTGATGGCGATAGCGTCCCCGCCGTGGCCGACCTCGACGGACGAGTGATCGCGATCGCCGGTGCCGGCGGCGGTCTCGGACCGGTGGTAGCAAAGCGGCTCGCCGACGCCGGCGCCACCCTCGCTCTCGCGGACCGGACCGACGAGCACGCAGAAGCGGCGAAGGAGCAGCTCGGGCTCCCCGAGGAGCGCGTGGACGCCCGCGCCGTCGACCTCCTCGACGAGAGCGCCGCCAACGACTGGGCCGCCGCCCTCGCCGACCGCACGGAGGAGCACGCCGCCGCGGGAAAGGAGAAGCTCGGTCTCCCCGAGGAGCGCGTCGACGCCCGCGCCGTCGACCTCCTCGACGAGAGCGCCGCCAACGACTGGGCCGCCGCTCTCACCGACCGCTTCGGCGGCGTCGACGGACTCCTCCACTTGGTCGGCGGCTACCGCGGCGGCGAGCCGATCCAGAGCTTCGATCTCGCCGACTACGAGCTCCTCCACAATCTCCTGGTCCGCACTGTGCAGCTCGCAAGCCGCGCCTTTCACTCCGCCATCACCAAGAGCGAGCACGGCCGCTTCCTGCTCGTATCCGCAACCGCCGCCCAGAGCCCCACCAGCACCAACGCGGCCTACGCCTCCGCCAAGGCCGCCGCCGAGGCCTGGACCCTGGCCCTCGCCGATTCCTTCGCTGGAAGCGGCGCCACCGCCAACATCATCGTCGTCAACGCGATCGAGACCCCAGACATGCGCGCGGAGAACCCCGACCAGGAGCGCCCCTCCTTCACCCCCGCCGAGGACATCGCCGAGGCGATCGCCTTCCTCTGCTCGGACGCCGCACGCCGGATGAACGGCCAGCGCTTCCCGCTCCATCCCTGACCCGAATCGCTGCTGCGACCCTCGCTACAGTGAGGCCCGCGCCCGGATAGCTCAGTTGGTAGAGCACTTCCATGGTAAGGAAGGGGTCGCCGGTTCGAGTCCGGCTCCGGGCTCTCCTCCACAAGCGGGACTTGACAGAGACGGTACTCTGCCCGCTCGGCCCAAGCTGGACTGACGGGAGCCATGGAACCCCGGTCAAGTTCGGGTGTTGATTTCCCGTCCTTGGGGTTCAACACACTTCGAGGCAGCGGACGAGTCAACACACTTCAAGGCAGCGGACGAGTCAAGCACTTTGGACACCGATCGGACACTTCAGTTAGTGGCGGGCCGCAGAGTTGCGCGGGTGGTCGTGCTCGTGGCGTGCGGCCTGCTCGCCGCCCTTGCATTTCCGACGACCGCTCCCGCGCAGCAGGGCCTTGTGACCGGCTTCTCGGGCGCTCACTACCAGTCCGGCGACGCGGCCGGACGTGCCTTCTGGCTGGACCGGACGGTGGAATCCGGGGCGGGGCTCGTGCGCCTCGCTATCTCTTGGCGGGGCGTCGCGGGGTCTGGGCGGCCCCCCGACCCGGCAAACCCCGGGAGCAGCTTCTACTACTTCTCTTCAATCGACCCGGTGGTGCGCGATGCCGAAGCGCGTGGCCTCGCGGTGCTGCTGACCGTCAGCGCCGCCCCGGACTGGGCGGAGGGACCGGGGCGGCCGGCCAACGCACGACCGGGCACCTGGAAGCCGAATCCCTCCGACCTTGCCAACTTCAGCCAGGCGGT
>JBOGZE010000143.1:0-14968 GCA_050697055.1 Solirubrobacterales bacterium | reverse complement strand
CCCGCGGTCGCCGTAGTAGCCGACCGCGGACTGCCCGACGAAGACCTTGGGCGGCTGCTCCGCGGCCTTGATCCCCTGGATCAGGTTGCGGCTGGCGGTGATCCGGCTCTCGCGGATCCGCCGCTTGGTGGTTTCGGTGAGCCGCTGGTTGATCTCCTCGCCGACCACGTTGACGACGCCGTCGACGTGATCGAAGGCCTCGGGCGGCGGCCGCTCGGTGGCCGGCTGCCAGCCGTACCAGCGCACGGTCGCGTTCTTCGGCTTCGCCCGCTCGGGATACCGGGTCAGCCCGACGACCTCGTCGCCCCGCGCGAGCAGCGCGTCGGAGAGCGCCGAGCCGATCAGCCCCGTGGCTCCGGTGACTAGAACCCTCATCAGGCGACTGATGCTATTGGCCGGGCGACATAGGCTTCGCCCGGATGAGCGCGGGCTCCGCCACTGTGCCGATCGCGGGCGCCGCCGTCGCCGCCTATGTCGTCCCGGACGCCGACGAGCTCCTCAACGCCTCACTCGCAACCTCGATGACCCTGGTCGGGGCACTCTGCTTCTTCTGGGGGGCGCGAATCCTCGTCAAGCCACCGCCCTGGCTGCGCCCGGCCCAGCCCGCGCCCCTAGGGTGGCGGGCATGAGCAAGACCCAGTACTACTGCGCGGCCACACTGGACGGCTATATCGCCGAGGCCGACAACACCCTCGACTGGCTGATGAAGTACGAGGGAACCTTCGAGGGAGAGGCCGAGCCGATCAAGGGCGCCTACGATCGCTTCTACGAGGGCGTCGGCGCGCTGGTGATGGGATCGGTGACCTACGAGTTCGTACTCGACCTCGAAAGGGGATGGCCCTACGAGGGGAAGCCGACCTGGGTCCTGACCACCCGAGACCTGCCCGAGCCCGAGGGCGCGAACGTCGACGTCCGGTTCGCGGACGCGAAGGTCCGCGATCTCTACGACGAGCTGATCGCCGCGGCCGGGGAGCGGGACCTGTGGGTGGTCGGAGGCGGCAATGTCGCCTCGCAGTTCGCCGACGAGGGCCTCCTGGACGAGGTGCTGGTCACCGTCGTTCCCGTCGTCCTCGGCGAGGGCAAGCCCTTGTTCGATCGGCGGTTGCCGGGTGGGCCGATGCAACTGACGGGAACGCGCGCCTTCGACAGCGGAATGGTCGAGCTGCGCTACGAGATCAGTCGCCAGCCGCCTCAGTCCGAGCGATGAGACAGGACGTTCACAACCGTGCCGCTTGGCTCGCGAAGCATGAACCGACGGACTCCCCACTCCTCGTCACGGAGGGGATACGCGATCTCGAAGCCGCGCTGCACGGCCCGGGCATGGACTGAATCGACGTCATCAACCTCCACCGAGATGCCCGGCGCGGCCAGGTCGTCGTTGCCGGCAATGGTGACCTGTGCCGAGGGGTTGGTCGGGGAGGCCACGGTGACGACCCAACCCATGTCCATCGCCACCTCGAAGCCGAGCAGGTCCACGAAGAAGTCACGCGTATCGGCGGGCCGCTCCGACCTTATGTTTGGCACCGCCCTCCTGATGGTCATGCTGCGGCGCCGTCGCTGGAGGGGCCGTCCGCGCCGTCGACGATCTCGTAGGTGCCGGTCTCGGTCGAGAAGCGGGCGATGCCCTCGTTCCTCGCCTCCTCGACGACGGCCTTGGCGACGGTCGGCGCGACGTCGCGGTTGAACACCGAGGGGATGATGTAGTCGGGCGCCAGGTCCTCTTCGGTGACGACCTCGGCGATCCCCCGCGCCGCCGCCATCTTCATCTCCTCGGTGATCCGGGGGGCGCCAGCATCGAGGGCGCCCCGGAAGATCCCCGGGAAGCAGAGGACGTTGTTGATCTGGTTCGGGTAGTCCGACCGCCCCGTGGCCATGATTCGGACGAACGGCTCCGCGTCCTCGGGCATCACCTCTGGCGTCGGGTTGGCCATCGCGAAGACGATCGCGTCCTCGTTCATCTTCTCCAGCGACTTCGCCTCGATCAGGCCCGGGCCTGAGACGCCGATGAAGAGATCGCATCCCTCGATCACCTCGCTGGGGCCGCCACTGGCCTTGTCGGGGTTGGAGTTCTCCGCATACCAGCGCTTGATCGGGGTCATCGAGCCTTCCTGGTAATCGGCCCTCTCGGTCGAGATCGCTCCCTGGCGATCGCAGCCGATGATCTCGCTGATGCCGCTCTCGAGCATCATCTTGGTGACGGCGACGCCGGCGGCGCCCAGGCCCAGCATCAGCACCCTCAGGCTTTCGATCGGCTTGCCGACGATCTTCAGCGCGTTGAAGAGCGCCGCCATCACCACCACCGCGGTGCCGTGCTGGTCGTCGTGGAAGACCGGGATGTCGAGCTCCGCCTTCAGCCGCTCCTCGATCTCGAAGCAGCGCGGCGCGGAGATGTCCTCGAGATTGATCCCGCCGAAGGTCGGCGCGATCAGCTTCACCGTCTCGACGATCTGGTCGGGCTCGTTGCTCGCCAGGCAGATCGGGAAGGCGTCGACGTCGGCGAACTCCTTGAACAACATCGCCTTGCCCTCCATCACCGGCATCGCCGCCTCCGGGCCGATGTCGCCGAGTCCGAGCACCGCCGAGCCGTCGGAGACAACGGCGACCGTGTTCGCCTTGATCGTGAACTCGAACGCCTTGGTCTGGTCCTCGGCGATGTACTCGCAGACGCGCGCGACTCCAGGCGTGTAGGCCATCGAGAGGTCATCACGGGTCTTCAACGGGTACTTGTTGTGCTGCTCGATCTTCCCCTTCTTGTGCATCTCGAAGGTGCGGTCGGTGAAGCCGAGCACCCGGGCACCGCGGGTGGAGCCGATCGATCGGAGGATCTGCTCCCAGTGCTCGGGGCCGCGGGCGTCGATCGTGAACTCGCGAACCCGCTTGCCCTCCGTACCGGCTCCGGGGACCAGGTCGACGGATACCAGCGAGCCTCCCGCTTCCGCAATTTGCGCAGTGAGCTTGCCCAGAGGCTCCTGGCGGGCATCGAGCTCGACTCGCACAGTGACGCTGTACTGGGCGCTGGCGGGCATCGCGAGCGGATATTAGGGCGGCGGGGGTCGCTCCTATGATGGAGACGTGCCCGCCACCACGCAGAAGAAGGACGCCACAAAGGAGCCGAAAGCCTCGAAGGGGGCCGGCGGGCTCTTCCTGATCGACGGCAACTCGCTTGCCTACCGTGCCTTCTTTGCCCTGCCCGAGTCGATCGCCACCCACGACGGCCGGCCGACGAACGCGATCTACGGGCTCGCCTCGATGTTCGCGAAGATGCTGATCGACCACGATCCCGCGGCGGTGGTGGTCTGCTGGGACGCGGGCTGGTCGGGCCGCGAGCTCACCTACGAGCCCTACAAGGCCGAGCGGAAGCCGCGACCGGACCTGCTCAAGGAGCAGTGGCCGCACCTGATGCCGCTAACCGAGGCCTTCGGCTTCACCAACATCAAGGTCGACGGCTACGAGGCCGACGACGTGATCGCCTCGATGACCAAGCGCGCCCGGGAGCAGGGGATCGAGGTGATGGTCGTCTCGGGCGACCGCGACGTCTACCAGCTGGTCGAGAATGGGGTGCGGGTGATGACCACCTCCCGCGGCGTCACCGATACGAAGATCTACGACCGCGACGGGGTGGTGGAGCGCTACGGGGTGCCGCCCGAGCTGGTCACCGACCTGATCGGGCTCAAGGGCGACACCTCGGACAACATCCCCGGCGTCCCCGGGATCGGTGACAAGACCGCCGCCCAGCTGCTTCAGGAGTACGGCTCGCTGGAGGAGGTGCTCGCCAACGTCGACAAGATCTCCGGCGCGAAGCGGAAGGAGAACCTCACCAACCACGCCGAGGACGCGAGGATCTCGAAGCAGCTCGCGACCGCGGTCACCGACATCGACGTCGAGCTCGACCTCGACGAGCTGATCTCCGCGCGGATGGATCGCAGCCGGCTGCGTGAGGTCGCCCGCGAGTTCGAGCTCCGGGTGATCCTCCAGCGCCTCGAGGAGGAGCTGGGCGCGGACTTCGTCCCCGAGGGGAAGGTCGAGGAGGAGCTCGACGTCACGGCCGAGCAGGGCGGCGTCGAGGACCTCGCCAAGGGCGAGGTCGCCATCGCGATAGTCGGGGCCACCTGGGCCGGCTACGACGGCAAGCGCCTGGTCGAGGCGGAGTGCCCGAAGTTCGCGTCGCTCGCCGAGGCACTCGCCGGCCGGCGGCTGATCGGACACGATCTGAAGAGCCTTGGCGGCGGCGCCCAGCATGGCCTCCTCGCCGCCGCGGGCGACGACGGGCTCGATCTCCGCCACGACACTATGGTCGGCGCCTACCTGCTCGACCCGGCGCGGCGCACCTACGACCTGGTCGACATCGCCGCTCAGCGCGGGCTCGCCGCCGCCCCGAAGGAGTCCGACGGCGCGGACGGCGGCCAGCTCGAGCTGGGGGAGGAGCGGCCGCCCGATCCCGCGGCCGAGGCCCGCCTGGTCTGGGAGCTCGCCCAGCGCCAGCGCGCCTCCATGAAGGAGGCGGGGCTGGAGAAGCTGATGAACGAGGTCGAGATGCCGCTGGTCGAGGTGCTGGCGGAGATGGAGCGGGTCGGGGTGAAGCTGGACGCCAAGCGCCTCGCCGACATCGGCGAGGGCTTCGAGCAGCGGATCGAGACCCTCCAGGCCGAGATCTTCGAGCTCGCCGGCCACGAGTTCACGATCGGCTCTCCCCAGCAGCTCGCCGAGGTCTTCTTTGACGAGCTCGGGCTGACGAAGAAGCGGCGAGGGAAGACCGGCTTCTCCACCGATGCCCGCGTCCTCTCCCAGATCCGCGAGGAGCACGAGATCGTCGGCAAGGTCGAGGAGTGGCGCGAGCTGACCAAGCTCAAGAACACCTACCTCGACGCGCTCCCGGAGCTGATCGACCCGGACAGCGGCCGCCTGCACACCACCTTCAACCAGACCGCGACTGCCACCGGGCGCCTCTCCAGCACCAACCCGAACCTGCAGAACATCCCGATCCGGACCGAGGAGGGGCGGCCGATCCGCTCCTGCTTCGTCGCCCCTCGCGGCCAGCGGCTGCTGTCGGCCGACTACAACCAGATCGAGCTTCGAATCCTCGCCCAGATCGCCGGCGAGGACGCTCTGCGGGAGATCTTCGCCCGCGGCGAGGACATCCACGCCGCGACCGCCGCCGAGGTGCTCGGGTCCGACCCGAAGAAGGTCAGTCCGGGGGAGCGCTCGAAGGCGAAGATGGTCAACTACGGGATCGCCTACGGGCTCTCCGCCTATGGCCTCGCCGAGCGCCTCAACATCGAGCAGGAGGAGGCGGCAGCCTACATCGAGCGCTACTTCGAGCGCTTCCCGGCGGTCAAGCGCTACATCGACGAGACGATCGAGGCGGCGAAGAAGGACGGCTACGTGAGCACCCTGCTGGGGCGCCGCCGGCCGATCCAGGAGCTGCGCTCGGGCCGGCCCCAGACCCGCAACCAGGGCGAGCGGCTCGCGGTCAACATGCCGATCCAGGGGACCTCGGCCGACATCATCAAGCTGGCGATGGTACGCGCCCACCGGGCGCTGGCGGAGTCGAAGCTGAAGACACGACTCGTCCTCCAGATCCACGACGAGCTCCTCTTCGAGGGCCCCGAGGCGGAGATGCAGGCGGCGGGCGAGCTCGTGGAGCGCGAGATGTGCGCCGCCTTCGAGCTCGACCCGCCGCTCGCGGTCGACATCGGCGTCGGCCGCGACTGGCTCTCCGCGAAGTAGCGGCTAGGGGGCCACCGGTCCGATCATCGGCGGGACCTCGCCCTCGCCCGGCTCGAATGGCCCTGGCACTCGGTCTGGTCGTCGGTGCCGTCGCCGTCGCTATCGGCGTCGCGGGGGTCGGTGCCGTTCCTGTACTCGGCCAGGTTGCGCAGATCGTCCCTGTCCTGGCCGCGCGGAGCCTGGTTCTTCTTCAGCGAGAGGTTGTGGCGAAACCTGCTTGCGCGTCGCGGTGTCGGCGCTGGTCGGCGGGGGGAAGCCCGAGAGGGGACAGCGGTGGTCTCCTGCGCGGGCGATTCCCAGGCGGGGGTGCCGCCCGCGCCTCGATCCCCTCTCACCTCCACCACCTGAGTGCCGGCGACCAGCGTCCCGGTGGCGAGCACCGCGCTGGCGCCGGCCGTGGCGGCGGTCAATCCAAGGCCGGCTCCGGCGGCGCCGCTGGTGACCGGCTCGGCGGCGCCGGAGAGCGCGACCATCCTCACAAGCTGAATCGGGATCAGGCCCCCGAGCCCGGCGCGCAGGGCGTGGCGCGCCCTGTAGATCAGCTGCCTGACCGCGCCGGTGGAGATGCTCATCGCCGCCGCAATCTCCTCGTGCCCGCGGCCCTCGAGCTCGCGCTGGAGGATCGCCTCGCGCCGCGAGGGGGGCAGGTCGTTGAGGGCGCCCACCAGCTCGGAGAACTGCCGGCGGCTCTCGATAACCTCGGGCGGCTGCTCGACCCCGTCGTAGTTCTCGTCGAGGGCCTGGTCTTGGCGCCAGCCCCGGCGCTCGATAACGGTGCCCATGAGCTAAGCGTCTTCACCTGAGACCTTCCTGAGAATCGGGGTTCCGCCTAACCGACACGCCGGCGTCTCGAAAAAATCACGCTTCGGGCCGACTGCCTCTCAGCAGGCATGACCAGGTCGCCGACTAAGGTCACGCGATATGGAGCGTTGGCTCGCTGTGGCGGTCATGGCCGTCGCCGGGGGCGTTGTTGCGATTCAGCCCGCCCTCAACGCCGGTCTCGGGCGCGCCACCGGCAACCTGCCCGCGGCGATGCTGTCCTTCCTCCTCGGCGCGGTTGCGCTCGCCGCGCTCGTAACGCTGGCTGGACAACTCGGCCAGGTAAGCGGCGCTACCGAGGTGCGCTGGTACTACCTGCTCGGGGGGCTGTGTGGGGAATTCTGGGTTGCGACCTCGATCGTCGCCGTGAAGGCGATTGGGGCAGGGGGCGTGGTAGCGGCGACGATCTCCGGCCAGCTCACCGGTGCCGTGGTCGCGGACCGCCTGGGCATCCTCGGCCTCGAGGAGGTGCCAATCACCCTAGGGCGGGTGCTCGGCGTCGCCCTGCTTGCCTTCGGTACCTATCTCGTCGTGCGCTGACCGCGTCCCCATTTCTGAGGATGTCCGGGGGCGGGCGTGGCGCTACCTTCCGAGCGCAACCTTCGGACGGTCACGGAGGTGACCGCTGAGCAGGACGCTCACCGGATTGATCATTGTCTGCCTTGGGGTGATCGTCGTCTTCGGCTTCTTCGCTGTGCTCGGGCTGTTCGACCCGGGTGACGTGATCTGGCTGACGCTCGGTATCGCCGTCCTGGCGGCAGCGGCCCTGGTCCACTCGATGCTCGTCAGGCGCGACTTCGGTAAGCACGGGAACCGGGACCTGTTCCGGACGATTAACAGACTCAGGGAGCGACGCGGCTTCTAGGGCGGCCGCCTGCGGTCGACATCGGCGTCGGCCGCGATTGGGTCTCCGCGAAGTAGCCGCCCCAGAGGGTTGAACGCTGTGCCGCTCCAGCCTTACCGCCGCGTCCGCAGGATGCCCCGGCGCAGCCCGCCGGAGAAGCGGTAGACGGCATGCTGGAGTAGCCGCCGCCGGGGCGTGCGCCAGCAGCGCAGCGAATGATGGCCCTCGTGCATCAGGCAGAGGTTGCAGGAGGTGCAGTCAACCCGGCCGGTGCGGCCGTCTGCGATCTGGCGGACGATGTCCGGCTCGCGGATGAACGGTCGCGCCATGGCGATGAAATCCGCGTCGCCAGAGCTGAGGACGTCCTCCATCGTGTCGGTCCGGCGCATTCCGCCGACCAGGATGATCTTCGTCTTGACCGAGTTGCGCAGGTCGGAGGCCCAGGCGCGGAAGTAGGCCTCCGGCCCGGGCTCGGCGAGCAGGCGGTGGGGGAGGAGATCTTCGATCGCGCGGCGGCGGTCGACCGCGATGTACTTGCCGGCCGAGTCGCTTGGCGCCTCCATCACGCCGCAGGAAACCTCGACCGCGTCGAGCCCTGCCTCCACCAGACGGCGCGTCCGCACCAAGGACTCCCCCAGCCCGAGCCCGCCAGCTGGGGCATCGACGAAGCCGATCTTCATCGTCACCGGGAAGCCGGGGGGCACGGACGCGCGCACCGCCTGCACCACCGCCAGAGGGAAGGCATCGCGTCCTTGGCGCGAGCCGCCCCAAAGGTCGGAGCGCCGGTTGGCGAGCGGAGAGGCAAACTCGCTGATCAGATAGCCGTTTGCCCCGTGAATGTGGACGCCGTCGAAGCCCGCCTCAGCCGCCCGCGTCGCCGCCTGCGCGAATGCCTCGATCGTCTCCCCGACCTCGGCCTCGCTAGCTTGCCCGACCATGCGCCCGGTGAGGGCGTTGGGGACCGGCGAGGGGGCCAGCGGCTCCAGCTCGGGCACGCGCGACTGGCTTCCGGCGTGGGCGAGCTGGGCGAACAGGCGAGCGCCATGACCTCGCACGCGCCCGGCGAGCTCGCTCAGGCCCGCGCGGAGCGAGTCGTCGTAGATCCCGGTCTGACGCGGCGCGTATTGCCCTCTCGGGTGACAGTAGAGGTGGCCGGTGATGATCAGACCGACCTGGTTGCGCGCCAGGGTCTCGTAGAGGTCGATCAGCTGGGGGGTGACGGCGCCGCGCTCGTCGGCCATCGTCTCGGAGGTCGCCGGGCGTACGAAGCGGTTGCGGACCTCGAGCCCGCCGATCGTCCCCGATTCGAACAGCACCGACGTCAAAGCCCGTTGAGCATACCTACGACAAAGCGGATCCGGCTAAGGTCCGCCCCGGTGGAGCGCTGGATCGCAGTGATCTTGATGGTCTTGGTCGGCGACGCCGTGGCGCTGCAGCCCGCCCTCAACGCGGGCCTCAGCCGGGCCACGGGGAGCCTGTCGGCGGCGTTGGTGTCGTTCACGGTCGGCGCCGCCGCGATGGCGGTGCTGGTGGCCGCTGCCGGACAGCTCGGCCAGGTCGGTGAGGTGGGACAGGTGCGCTGGTACTACCTGCTCGGCGGCATCTGCGGCGTGCTCTGGGTCACGCTGTCGTTGATCACGGTCAAATCGCTCGGTGCTGGCGGCGTCGTCGCCGCCACGATCACCGGCCAGCTGACTGGCGCCGTGATCGCCGATCGTTTCGGCATCCTCGGTCTGGACGAGGCCCCGGTCACGGCGGCGCGCCTGATCGGCGTCGTGCTTCTGATCGGGGGCACCTATCTGGTGGTCAAATGAACGGTGTTATGGCAGCGCGCGGGTCGGTGGCGGGGATCGTCCTCGCGGCCGGGCGAGGTAGCCGGTTCGGCGCTCCCAAGCAACTCGCGACGTTCCGCGGCAGGCCCCTCCTCGAGCAGGCGCTGCTCGTCGCCTCCGATGCCGGGCTCGCGCCCTTTGTGGTGGTGCTCGGCTCGGACGCGGATCGGATCCTCGCGGCAGTGGAGCTCCAGGGAGCGAGGCCGGTGATCTGCGAGCGCTGGGAGGAGGGCCAGGCGGCTTCGTTGCAGGCGGGAATCGATGCGGTCGGCGACGCTGAGGCAGCGATCATCACCCTCGGCGACCAGCCGCTTCTCTCCGCTGGCGCGATCGAGCGGGTGGCCGCGGCCCGCCGGCCGGGCGTGGTCGCGGTGCGAGCCACCTACGAGGGCGTGCCGGGCCACCCTGTGCTGCTGGAGCGCGTGGCGCTGGAGCGGGCTAAGCAACTCGATGGGGATCAGGGAGCCCGCGAGCTGCTTGCCGGGTCCACGGTGCGGGCGGTTCCCTGTGAGGATCTCGGCTCCGGGGCCGACGTCGACACCCCCGAGCAGCTCGCCGAGCTCGAGCGCAGTCCTGAGGTGTGATCATTGGGCGATAGAGTCGTGAGAGTCGGGGATCGAGTAGATCGCGCGCCGGCCGTCGGTCAATCGGTCCTGCGGGTCGAGGACGGCCCGCTGCTGACCGGTCGGGCGTGCTTTGTCGATGACGCGGATCCGGTCGGCCTCCTGCACGCCCGGTTCCTGCGCTCGCCGCTGGCACACGCCACGATCGTTCGAGTCGACCTCCGCGCGGCGGCCTCGGCCGCCGGGGTGGAGGCAGCGTTGGCGGCTCGCGACCTGGCTCTCCCTCCGCTGATTCCTCCGATCGAGAACGAGGCGGCCTTCAGCCCGCCGCGCCCGCTGCTCGCCGAACAGAAGGTGAGATTCGTCGGCGAGCCGGTGGCGGTGGTGGCAGCCGAAACCCCGTACGCCGCCGAGGACGCGGCAGAGCTGATCGAACTGGAGCTGGATCCGCTCGAGGTCATCAGCGATCCCGTCTCTGCGGCCGAGGCGAGCGCCCCTGCTTTGCATGAGAATGGTTCAAACGTCCTCTTCGAGTCGCGCCTCGAGACAGGGGAAGTCGACGCGGCCTTCGAGGCGGCTGCCGTGGAGGTCGAGCGCAGCTTTGTCAATCCGCGCTACTCGGCGATGCCGATCGAGCCACGGGTGATTCTTGCGGAGCCCGACGGGGTGGGCCTGCGAGTGCTGGCGTCCACCCAGGCGCCACACCGGCTGCGCGCGATCATCGCCCAGCTGCTGGACTTGGCGCCATCGGCTGTCCGCGTCGAGTGCGCGGAGATCGGCGGCGGCTTCGGCCAGAAGTGCCACGCCTATCCCGAGGACATCGTCGTCTGTGCTCTCGCCCTCCGGCTGCGGCGGCCCGTGAGGTGGACGGAGGACCGAAGCGAGAATCTGCTTGCCTCGAGCCACGCCCGGGATCAGCGCGTTCGCGTCCGCGCCGCCGCCGACGCCGAGGGCCGGCTGCTCGCGATCGACGCCGATGTGATCTGCGACACCGGCGCCTACGGCGTATATCCGCACGGTCACATCCTGGAGGCGCTTGGCACCCCGGCGATGATCCCGGGTCCCTACCGTCTCCCGGCCTACCGCGCCCGCAGTCGCTCCGTCACGACCAACAAGTGCCCCGAGGGTGCCTACCGCGGAGTCGGCTTGCCGGTCTCCGCCTTCGTCCACGAGCGCATGATGGACGTGCTGGCGCATGAGCTCGGGGTCGACCGGGCCGAGATCCGCCGCCGCAACCTGGTCGCTATGGACGAGATGCCCTACACGACTCTCACCAACCAGCGCTACGACTCGGGCGACTACGCGGCCGCCCTCGATGCCGCGCTCACGCGGATCCGTTACGAGGAGTTCGCGGCCGAGCGGAAGAGCGCGCGGGCCGACGGGCGGCTGCTCGGCCTCGGATTCTCCTGCTATGTCGAGTACACCGGGATCAACTCGCAGGTCTTTCGGGCTCGCGGCATGATCGGGATCGCAGGCTTCGACGGAGCCCACGTCACGATCGGGGCCGACGGGCGGGCACGGGTGTGGACCACACTGCCCGGGATCGGCCAGGGCGTGGCGACGACATTCGCCCAGATCGCCGCCGATCGCCTTGGGGTGGAGGTCGGTCGCGTGGTGGTGGAGCCAGTCGATACTGCCGTCGGGGAGCTCGACGGTACCGGTGCGTTCGCTAGCCGCAGCGCCGTCTCCGGCGGCGGAGCAGTGATCGAGTCCGCCGATGAGGTTCGCCATCGCCTGCTCGACGACGCCTCACGGCTATTGGAAGCCCCCGCTTCGGAGCTGGAGATCGACGGTGACGCGGTCCGTGTGCGCGGCTCGGAGGTGCGCAATGTGGCGATTTCCCGTCTGATCGACGAGGCGGATCCCGCCCGCTACCGGGTGAGCTCGACCTTCGACCCGCCCGCGGTCGCCTATCCCTACGCGACCCACGCCTGCATCGTCGAGGTTGACCCTGAGATCGGAGAGGTCCGGGTGCGCCGCTACGTGATCGTCGAGGATTGCGGCCGCGTGATCAATCCGCCGATCGTCGACGGCCAGGTCCACGGTGCTACCGCGCAGGGTCTCGGCGGAACCATGTTCGAGTCGCTCGCATACGACGGAGATGGCCAGCTTCAGAGCGCCTCCCTGCTCGACTACCTGGTCCCGACCGCGGCTGAGGTGCCGGAGCTAGAGGTGAGCCATCTGGAGACCCCTGCACCGGAGGCGCCGAACGGGGCCAAGGGGGTGGGCGAGGGCGGCACCCTGGCGCCGCCTGGCGCGCTCGCCAACGCCGTCTCGGACGCGCTCGACGTGGAGATCAACGAGTTGCCCATCACTCCCGAACGCGTGCGCGCCGCCGCGGCGGGGCGATTGGAGGCGAGTCGGTGAGCCGTGCCGCGACTCGGGTGGCCCCGCCGCGTGAGCCCGCCGCTCCGGGGCATGCGGTGATCGGCGAGCGGGTTCTGCGCAAGGAGGATCGTCCTCTGCTGACTGGCACTTCGTGCTTCATCGATGACCTCGAACTGCCCGGGGCCGCGCACGCCGCGATCCTCCGCAGCCCCCATGGCCACGCCAAGGTCCGCGGCGTCGATCCCTCGCGGGCGATCACGCATCCGGGCGTGATCGGCGTGCTCACCGCGGACGACGTGCCCGCCGAGGCGCGGATCCCGATGAGGATGTACCGGCGGCCTGGGATGGAGCGCTTTCTGCAGCCGCCGCTGGCGCGCGATCGGGTGCGCTACTCGGGCGAACCGGTCGGCGTAGTCATCGCCGAGTCGCGGTACCTGGCAGAGGACGCGGTCGAATTGATCGAGGTCGACTACGAGCCGCTGGGCGTCGCCCTCGACGGCCCCGAGGCCCTGGCCGACGACGCACCTGTCCTCTTCGAGGAGGCGGAAACAAACCTTGCCGCGACGCTCGAGATCGCCGACGGGGACATCGACGCAGCCTTCGCCTCGGCTGACGAGGTCGTAGCTGCCCGCCTCGCCTGCCATCGCCACGCCGCGGTCCCGCTCGAGACCCGGGGCCTGGCCGCTGCGGTCGAGGGCTCGGGCGAGACCCTCACCGTCTGGGGGGCGGCCAAGATCGTCCACACCAATCGCCGCATCCTCGCCGCAATGCTGCGCTGGCCCGAGGCGCGCGTCCGCCTGGTCGAGCTGCACGTCGGGGGTGGCTTCGGCGCGCGCGGAGAGTTCTATCCGGAGGACTACCTGATCCCGCTGGCGGCGATTCGCTTCGAGCGAGCTGTCCGCTGGACCGAGGACCGCGAGGAGCACCTGCGGACCATCAACCACTCGCGCGAGCAGGTGCACCGGGTCGAGCTTGCCCTCAGCGGCGAGGGCGAGTTCCTGGGGCTGCGCGACCGCTTTACCTTCAACACAGGCGCCTACGTACGCACGCACGGGTTGGTCGTGCCCAGCATGACCGCGGCGTTGCTGCCGGGGCCGTATCGATGGCCCGCCTATCGCTGCCAGCTGCGACACGTCGTCTCCAACAAGACCCCGGCCGGGACCTATCGCGCGCCGGGCCGCTATGAGGCCAACTTCGTCCGCGAGCGGATCATCGACATCGCCGCGCACCGGCTTGGGCTCGATCCGGCCGAGATTCGCCGTCGCAACCTGGTACCGCCGGCGGCGATGCCCTTCGAACGGGGCACCCACACCGAGGGCAAGCCGGTTATCTTCGACAGCGGCGATTACGCCGGACTGCTGGACAAGGCCTCCGACCGCTTCGACCTCCCCGGGCTGCTCTCCTGGCGGCGAGCAGCGCCTGATCCCGGACGCCGCCGAGGCGTAGGGCTCGGCTTCTTCGTGGAGAAGAGCGGGATCGCCAACTGGGAGTACGCGCGCGTGGAGACCGCGGGGGAGGGGCGGGTGATCGTGCAGGTCGGCAGCGCCTCGCTCGGTCAGGGGGTGGAGACCGTGCTGGCGCAGATCTGCGCCGAGGCCCTGGGTATCCCCTACGAGGACGTCGCCGAGCTGCGCCACGGCGACACCGACGCGGTTCCCGATGGCGTCGGTTCCTTCGGCAGCCGCGCCACCATGATCGCCGGCAGCGCCGTACACGAGGCCGCGCTCGCGCTTGCGGAGCGGCTCGAGTCAGAGGGCGCCACCCTGCTCGACGCCGAGGCGGGGCTGAGCGAGGAGTCCACCTTCAACTCGGAGCGAATGAGCTTTCCCTACGGCCTCCACTGCGCGGCGGTGGAGGTCGATGAGGAGACCGGCGGGGTCGAGGTCATGCGGTACTGCATCGCCTACGACGTCGGCCGGGCGATCAATCCGGCGCTGGTCGAGGGCCAGATCGTTGGCGGCGCAGCTCAGGGCGTCGGCGGGGCGCTGCTCGAGGAGCTCGCCTACGACGCCGAGGGCCAGCTGGTCGCCGGCACCTTCCTCGACTACATGCTGCCCACCGCCGGCGAGGCGCCGCCGGTAGAGGTGCTGGTGACCGAGGATGCGCCGACGCCGCTCACCCCGCTCGGGGCAAAGGGCGCCGGCGAGGGTGGCACCGCGGCGGCGGGAGCGGCGATCGCGAACGCCGTCTCCGACGCGCTCGGCGCCGAGGCGACGGAGCTGCCGCTCAGCCCGGAGCGGGTGATGGGCCTTGCGCGTTCCGCAATGTCGGCATCAAGCTGAGCGCCGCCGCCGAGCTCGCATTTGTAGTTCGTATGATCTTGGTTGGCGTGGCGAAGGAGACCAAGATCGGGCGGATCGACAACGTACCGCTGACCGAGCGTGCGCGGACGGCGATCATGGAAGCGATTCTGGAGAAGCGGTTCGACGAGCGGCTTCCCTCCGAGGAGCAGCTGGCGGAGATGCTTAACGTGAGCCGGACCACGATCAGGACTGCGCTGCAGAGCCTCGAGCAGGACGGGATCATCACCCGGAAGCGCGCGATCGGGACCACGATCAACGCCCACCTGAGGCCCTCGTCCCTCGCCCTGCAGCGGATGGTCGGCTTCGACGGCCTGCTGCGCGAGAAAGGTTACGAGGTCGAGGTAGAGGTCGCCTGGGAGCGCGGCAAGCCTCTCGCTGAGATGGCCAAGGTGTTCGGTCTGGACCCGAAGCAGGATTCGCTGATCGCCGAGAAGTCGTATTTCGCCGACGGCGCGCTGGCGATCTACATCCGGGACGTCGTCCCCTGGGACAGCTTGCGCTCCGAGAACTTCTCCGGGGAGATGCCCGCTTCGATCTTCGAGTTCTCCGACC
>JBOGZE010000142.1:0-1884 GCA_050697055.1 Solirubrobacterales bacterium | reverse complement strand
ATCCTGGTGCAGGACTCCGACGGGACCCCGGAGCCCCGGGAGCTGATGGAGGTGCCGACCAAGACCCAGCCGACCGACGAACAGTGGGAGGACCTCCTGTTCGCCTGGCGGGTAGTCCGCCACGTGCGCTCGAACGCGATCGTCCTCGCCCGCGGCGGCGCGACTCTGGGGATCGGGGCGGGTCAGATGAGCCGGGTCGACTCGGTGCGCCTGGCGATCGAGAAGTCGAAGGAGGCAAGGGGCCCGGATGCCGAGACGCTGCTGGCCGGGTCGGTGATCGCCTCCGATGCCTTCTTCCCCTTCGCCGACGGGCCACAGGCGGCGATCGATGTCGGCGCCACCGCGGTGATCCAGCCGGGCGGGTCCATTCGCGACGCCGAGGTGATCGAGGCATGCGACGCGGCCGGGGTCGCGATGGTCTTTACCAAGCGCCGCCACTTCCGGCATTAACCCTGAACCGAACGGAGGAGGAGCGCGCCTAGCACGGCGACGACAGGGCTGGAGTTTCAGGCCGCCCGCGCCCTCCTGCGGTGGCGGTACTTCGCGCCGGCCGGAGGGCTCTTGATCAACCCCGCCTCGATCTCGCCGTGGCAGTTGGCGCAGACCAAGACGCATTTCTTCGCCTCGGCGCGGAAGGCCGCAAGGGACTTGCCCGTCTTTGCCGACATGGGAAACGACTTCTGGGATGGGTCGACGTGGTGAAACGTCAGATTGACGATGCAGCGGCTGTATCCGCAGATCGCGCAACACCCTCCCGCCTCCTCGACCAGGATCCGCTTCAGCTTCTGCTTTCGCCTTGTGACTGCTTCCCCCACGCACCGTTTGCAGCTCCAGCGGAAGTCGCCCCTTCCACGGCTGTACTGCGCGAACTCCGTACGCCCATGGCGCCGACAGTCCTTGATCGCCACCGGACGTGTCCGATTCGGGTCCGGCGGCCGCCCCTTGTTCTTACGTAGCGGGATTGGGGCTTCCAAGTCCGGATCGATCTGCCCTTTCCTCCTCCCCACGAACATATGTTCGCAACATTCCCGGACGGCAAAGTGCGCCCTCCCGGACTCGAACCGGGTCTGCGAAATTAAAAGTTTCGCCGTCTAGCCAGTTAACGTAAGGGCGCACGCCAAGTCTAGGTCGGGCGGCCACCACAGTTGCGCGCCTCGCAGGAGAGGCAGCCTTCCGTGGTAACCGGCAAGCGAAACGTCAGCCTCGGCTCGCCCGTGGGGGAGAATGGCCGGGGATGAGGATCTCGGCCAAGGTTGATTACGCGGTCCGCGCGGCGGTCGAGTTGGCCGCTGCCGGAGACGACCCGATCAAGGGCGAGGCGATCTCCGAGGCGCAGGACATCCCGCTCAAGTTCCTCGAGAACATCCTCGGCGAGCTCAAGCACACGGGGATCGTCGCCAGCAGGCGCGGCGCTCAGGGCGGCTACTGGCTCGCGAGGCCGGCCGACGAGATAGTCCTCGCCGAGATCGTCCGCGCCGTCGAGGGGCCGCTGGCGACGGTTCGCGGCCAGGGTCCCGAGAGCCTCGAGTACCGGGGCGAGGCGGAGCCGCTCCAGAAGGTCTGGATCGCGGTCCGCGCCAACCTCCGCGCGATCATGGACGAGGTGACGCTCGCCGACGTGGTCAGCGGCGAGCTGCCGGTGGAGGTGAGGGAGCTGAGCGAGCCGGCCGAAGCCTGGAGTCAGCGTTAGCCGTCGTCCTCGGCGACGCGACCCGGTGGCGGCATCGCCGGCTCGCTCAACTCACCCGGCCGTGTTGGGCACCTCCAGCTGACGCTCCCTTCGAGCGCCGTCCTGAGATTCGAACACCTTGGCCGCGCGCGGCCGCACGTGAACGATCTGACCCTCCGCGAGCTCCAGCTCCTCGGCTTGGTCCCGAGTCAGCT
>JBOGZE010000141.1:0-8272 GCA_050697055.1 Solirubrobacterales bacterium | reverse complement strand
CCGCCTCGAGCGCAGCCAGCGGGTTCAGCAGCGGCGAGACGCCACGGTGGAACTCGATCACCTCGCGCTTCAGGTGGTAGATGCGCTGGGTCGGGGCGGGGATGTCGTCGTCGAAGACGTCGTTCTCCACCTCCTCGATGTCGTCCTCGATCCCATCGACGACGGGCAGGTAGTCGTCGACGACCTTGTCGGTGATCGCCCACACGGCGGAGGCGGGACCGAGCTTGAGCAGGTCGGGGCGCACCTCGAGCCGGGCACGGGCGGTCTTCAGCTCGCTGCCCGGGCCCCGGCGGACGGCGACCACGTAGCCCGGGCCGGCGAACACGCTGATCTCACCGAAGTGAACTACCTCTTCCTTCTCGTGGTAGTGGGCGGTCTTGAGGATGATGAAGTAGGACTCGTCGTAGTCCTCGATCTTCGGGCGCTGGTGTTCGAGGCCGGCGTCCTCGACCGCCAGCTCGTGCAGCCCGAAGAGCTCCTTCAGTCGCTCGAGCTCACCCGGATCGGGTTCGTGCAGCCCGATCCACACGAACTCGCCCGGCACGTCTCGCGGGTGGCGAGCCGCCTCCTCAAGGGACATTGGTCCCTCGTGCTGGCGGGCCCCGTCCTTGTAGTAGGCACAGTCGACGATCATCGTGTCGCTCCGGCTGCTTCATTCCGCCCGCCCCCGCGCCTTCCTGCGAGGCAGCGTGCAGCGCAGGCGAGGGGCCGAGGACGACCTCGGCCGCTCCTAGAGTGCCGCCTCCGCCAGCAGCTCGACCTGAGCGGGGTCGGTGCCGGCCGTCCGAGAGCAAGTCCAGGCTTGCGGCAGCAAGGGAGATCAGCGACTCGTTGTTCGGAAAGACGATCCGATCGATCGTTCCCAGTGAGGAGAAACCGGCCTCCTCGGCGCGGCGCGCCCATTCGACCGTCCCGGCGCGATCCACTCCCGGCACCGCGTCTGGAAGCCGATGCCAATTTCCATAGCGTTCCTCCTATCGCTCGAATCTGTTTACCGTGAGTCGAGGTGCCGGGCGCAGCGAGTCTAGAAGAGCTCCCCCCTTGGGCTCGTGGCCTCCTCCAAACCGAGCGGGTTGGGCATCTCGGCCTGCTCGACGACGACGGGCAGCCGCGGGTACTGCCCGTCACCTTTGCGGTGGTCGATGACGAGATCTGGAGCGCGGTGGACGAGAAGCCGAAGCGGGTCCCTGGCACCAAACTCGCCCGGATCCGCTGGCTGAGGGCCCGACCGAGCTCCGCGCTCACAGTCGACCGCTACTCCGACGACTGGAGCAAACTGGCATGGGTCCAGCTGATCGGCACGACGACGGTCGTCGAGGCCGCCGGCCAGGCGCGGGTGCTCGACGCCCTCTCGGCCCGCTACGCACCGTACCGGGAGCGGCCGCCGCGGGGGCCCCTGCTCAGGATGACTCCCGAGCGCTGCGTCTGGTGGCGCGCTCAGCCCTGATCGGCGCGCGGGCTCCTACCTCTTCGCCTTCGCCGCCTCCTCCATCCTCTCTGCCAAGCGGTTCATCCCCCGCTCGCGGGCGGCCTTCGCCGCGGATCTGTAGTCGGTCCGCTTGTCGCGCGGCCGGCGGACCTTCTCGTCGCGCAGGGTGGCGATCTCCTTGAAGGCGAGGAGCTCGTCGCGGGCACCGGTGAGGGCGGTGCGAAGGGCGGGCCTCGGCTCCCGGAAGGCGGCGTCGAGGACTCCTTCGAGCGAGCCGTGCTTTCGGAGGAGCTCGGCGGCGGTCTTCTCCCCGACGCCCTTGGCGCCGGGGAGGCCGTCCGAGGGGTCGCCCCGGAGGGCGATGAAGTCGGGGACCAGCTTCGGGGGGATCCCGTAGCGCTCCTTCACCTGCGCAGGGCCGATCTCCTCGGCTCCCCTGACGCCGGTCCTGACGTAGAGCACCCTCACTCCCTTGCCGGCGCACTGGAACATGTCGCGGTCCCCCGTCATCAGCAGAGCCCGGCCGCCCGCCTCCTGTTCACGCCGAGCATAGGAGCCGATCAGGTCGTCGGCCTCGAGGCTGTCATGGGTGGCGACGGTCCAGCCGAAGGCCCTGAAGAAGGCGAAGCAGTCCCCCCACTGCGACCCGAGCTCGTTCGGAAAGGCCTCCTCGCGGTCGGCGTGGTAGGCGGGGTAGAGCTCGACCCGGTAGGCGGCGGCGTCCGGGCCGATGCAGAGGACAACCGCCCTCGGGTGGTGCTCCTCGACCTGCCCGAGGATCAGGTTGGCGGCGCCGAGAAGCGCGTTGACGGGCTGCCCCTGGGGGTTTTTGATCGAGGACGGCAGCGCGTAGAACGCTCGGAAGAGCATCGACGGCAGATCGACGACGAGCAGCGGGCCCGGCACGGGCTCACCGTAGCGAGGCGGGCGCCGTTATCCCTTCGCCTTCAGGCAGTAGCCGTAGGCGGTGAAGGTGGGAACCGGGCCGAAGAAGCCGTAACCGGTGGCGGACCAGGTGCCGTTGCGGTTGAGGGAGCCGTCTCCGAAGAAGGCGTCCTGCGATCCGTTGGCGCTGAAGCCTCCCGCAGTCAGACTGCGACCCGGCGGACATGTCGGGGTGGTCGCGGTAGCCGACGCACCGAACGGGATCGGGGTCGAGGCCGAGACCTCGGTGAGCGGCAGGCTCTTGTCCTTGGCGCAGTAGGCGATCGCGGTCAGCTCGCCCCCCCACTGGGCAAAGGCGTGGCCGGTAACCGACCAGGCCTTCGTCCCGATCGCCCGTGACTCGGTGACGTAGCTGCCGCCCGTGCTGATCCAGTTGTTGCGCTGAAAGCCTCCGGAGAAGAGTTGTCGGCCCCCCGGGCAACGGGCGATCGCGGTCTTGGTCTGGCCGCTTCGCATGTAGACGGTCTTATGCGGGGATGCCGTTGGGACCACCCCCTTACCGCAGACCACCTGGAGGTTGACCTCGCGCGGAGCCGTACCCGGCAGAGTGGGGTCGAAGAGGACCTCGCTGATGTGCCAGCCGCGCTGGACGCCGAGGCGCTCGTAGGAGTGCGGGTATGCGCCCTCGCCGTCGGCACCGAGGGGCGGGTTGCTCGTGGCGCCGCCGCCGAGCGGGAAGGTCTTCCCCGGGCAGCGAATGTCGAAGCGGTCCGGCAGATCGGGCTTGCTGATCCGGAAGCTCTTGGTCGCAAAGGTCAGCGCCCGGAGAGGACCGCGCCCGCCGATCTCCGACTCGAGGCTCTGGCCGGCCCGCCCCTTCAGGCGGACCGGGCCCACGTCCGTATCGAGGACGTAGAGCCCCTGCCGGGCGAGGAGCACCATGCGCAGGTGGTTGCACGAGGTTCCGTTCCTGACCACGAAGACAACCCCCGCGCGATGAGCCGAATTGTCACCAGCGGCGACGCCGGCCTTCAGATTCCCCCTCTTTCGGATCTCGGCGGCCAGCCGGGCCGGGGAGAGGTAGCAGCCCTCCGGGTCCTGCGAGCGCCAATAGAGGGCGATCTTGAAGGCGCCCTCGAGCCTGTTGGTTGGGCGGTTGTGGCCGCCCTGGCCAATCGCGAACGCGCTCGGCGAGCAGACCAGCAGCCCGATTAGGGCGGCGGCAAGCAGGGGAAGAGTCCGTCTCACGAATGCTTCAAACATCGGAGCGACCCTACAGTTGTGGTCGGCCTCTCACACCACACCCGACCGCCGCAGAGCGCCGCCAGGAGTCGACGATCGGCGGACGGACACCCCCGCACCCCCTCGGCGTCCTCGGCAAACCGCTCCCGCGCGAGGCGGACCTCCCGCGCCCTAGCGCTGGGATTTGTGGAAACGTCGATTGCCAGCTATGGATTCTGCATGGTCAGCCGCCTTCCCCACCTCTGTGTAGAACCGCCGTATATGACGTTCGACCAGCGTCGCCGCCCGGTCTCCTTTGCCTTCCTCCACGGCATCGAGGATCGCCGCGTGCTCTCGGGTCAGTCTTCTCAGGGTGCGGCGTGGCTCATTCTGGGCCCGCAGCGCCTCAAGCAGATTCACGGCGACCGGGTCGCGTAGCGCGAGCATCACGAGGTGCATCGCTTCATTGCCCGACGCTCGCACGAGGGCGACATGGAAGCGGACATCCGCCTCGTCGAAAGTCTCAATGCTGACCTCCTCGCCCTCCATCACTTCGAGCGCCTCACGGGCGTCGTCGAGCCGGGCGCGGTCCTGCCGCGCGCTGGCGCGCTCGAGCGCCGACATCTCCAGCAGGCAGCGAAGATCAAGCAGGTCGTCGAGCTCAACCTGGTTCAGTCGCAGCATCGCCGTGAGCGCATCGCGAGCGGGGGCCTCGAGATCGTGCGCGACGACCGCCGGGCCCGGAGCTCCCCCGCCAATGATCAATCCCTGCGCCTGAAGGGCGCGCAACGCCTCACGAATCGAGGCCCGGCTGGCGCCGAACGACTCCGCCAGCTCTCGCTCGCTCGGTAGCGGCTGCCCCGGGGAAAGACGGCCATCGAAGATGGCCTCCCGAAGCTGCTCTGCGACCTGTAGGTAAACCGGGGCGCGCACGATGCCCGTGAATGATTCGTTGAGGCGCACGGCTGCGTCCGGCCCGCCGTCGCCCGCTTGCCCGTCGCCCGCTTGCCCGTCGCCCGCTTGCCGGCCTTGCGTTTCTCCCGTTTTCCCCATCACGGTCTGCTTGACAGATTATCAGACCAGAGCTAGGGTTTGCCGGCAACCAATCAGGAGGAGATCCAGATGCCGAAGGTATTGATGCTCGCCGGGGACGCCGCCGAATCGCTCGAGGTGATGTACCCCTACCAGCGCCTACTCGAGGAGGGCTACGAGGTCGAGATCGCTGCCCCCTCCCAGAAGAAGCTGCAATTTGTCGTCCACGACTTCGTCGAGGGCTACGACACCTATACGGAGAAGCCGGGCTACACCTGGGACGCGGACCTGGCCTTCTCGGACGTGCAGCCGGACGATTACGTCGCTCTGGTGATCCCCGGGGGCCGGGCACCGGAATACATCCGCAACGACTCCGACGCCCAGCGGATCATTCGCCACTTCTTCGACGAAGAGAAGCCGGTGGCACAGCTCTGCCACGCTGGGCTGGCGCTTGCGGCTGCCGGGGTGCTCGACGGACGGCGCACGGCCGCCTATCCGGAGCTCGAGCCGGACATCAGTGCGGCCGGCGCGGAGTTCGTCGACGGGGCGGGAGTGGTCGACGGCGTCATGGTTTCGGCCCGTGCCTGGCCCGACCATCCCGAGTGGATGCGCGAGTTCATCAAGCTGATGAGGGACCGGGCGCCGGTGGACGAGCACGCCGCGGTAACCAGTTAGCGCTTCCAGTTCCAACCGACGGAGCATTCGAATGACCCTCGCCGGCGCCTCGGTCCGGTCGGCCGCTCTGATCGAGCGCGAGCTTCGCGGACTCCTCGGAGCGAGCGCCGTCCTCCCCGGTGACACCGCGGGGTATCTATCGGACGAGACCGAGGGGAGTGGTGTGCGGGGGGAAGCGGACGCGATCGCGCTGCCCGCCTCGACGACGAAGGTCGTGCGGGTGATCGCATGGTGTTATGAACACGATGTCGCGGTCGTCCCTCGCGGAGGTGGCTCGGGCTTCGCGGGCGGCGCCGTGCCGGTCGACGGCGGCGTCGTCCTGAGCCTGGAGCGGATGACTCGGGTACGCGATTTCGAGCCACTGCTCTGGCGCATGTCCGTGGAGGCCGGGGTGCGAACGGGCACCGTGCGACGGCTGGCGCGCGAGAACGGATTGTTCTTTCCGCCCGACCCAGGCGCGGCCGAGCAGTCGCAGATCGGCGGCAACATCGCCACCAACGCCGGCGGGCCGCACGCATTCAAGTACGGGGTGACGGGTACCTGGGTGACCGGGATCGAGGCGGTCGTTCCGCCCGGCGAGGAGATCCGGGTGGGCGGCGCGATACGCAAGGACGTGTCCGGCTATGACCTCAAGGGGCTGCTGATCGGGTCCGAGGGCACCCTCGGCGTGATCACCGCGGCCTGGCTTCGGCTGCTGCCGGCACCGGAGGCCCGGATGCCGGTCGTTGCGTTCGTCAAGGGCCCCGAGGTCGGCTGCGCAGCGATCGAGAGCGTGCTCGGAAGCGGGCTGCAACCCGCGGCGCTCGAGTACCTCGACCGCGGAGCCCTCGAGGCGGCGGCCCGTTCGTTTCCGGGTGGCACCCCCGGGGGCGCTCGATTTATGGTGATCGCCGAGGCCGATGGTTCAGAGGCCGAAGCGTCGGACCTGCGCGACAAGCTCATAGAGACACTGGGCGAGGAAGCGCTCTCCGTCCAGGCCCCCAGCACGCCGCGAGAGATCGATGAGCTCTGGCGCTGGCGGGACGGCGTCTCGATCGCGGTGAGTGCGGTGCGCGGCGCCAAAGTCAGCGAGGACATCGTCG
This sequence comes from Solirubrobacterales bacterium, assembly GCA_050697055.1. Classification (GTDB taxonomy): domain Bacteria; phylum Actinomycetota; class Thermoleophilia; order Solirubrobacterales; family 70-9; genus CAVVYV01. The sequence goes on along the minus strand of JBOGZE010000141.1, from coordinate 1,948 downwards.
TCCCGCTCGACCACCTGCGAGAGGCGATTGAGGGGACGGTGGAGATCGGGCGCCGCCATCGGCTCGAGGCTTGCAGCTGGGGTCACGCCGGCGACGGCAACCTGCATTCGACCTTTCTGGTCGATCCGAATGACCCGGCGAGCCTGGCCCGTGCTCAAGCCGCCGCCGACGATCTGTTCGCGATGGCGCTGCAACTGGGAGGCTCGGTCTCAGGCGAGCACGGGATCGGCTGGGCGAAGCGTGCGGGTCTCTCCCGGCAGCTGTCCGAGCCGATCCGCGCTCTGCACGAGCGGCTCAAGGATGCGTTCGACCCCAAGGGCCTGCTCAATCCGGGCAAGAAGCTGCCGGCGCGTCACCCCTCTGAGGGTGGACCGAAATACGCGGGGCCGGACACGGCGAACTAGCAGCAGCTTCCAGTAACGGGAGCGACGGGGCTCGAGCTCGCGGCTTCCGGTGAGACAGGCGACGCTCCAACCGGCCGAGCCACACCCCAAAGGGCGAAAGCGGGCGAACGACCGCCCGCCTCGCCCACTGTAGGGTCGGCTCGGCGCTCGCCGAGCCCCTTGCCTATGCCGCGCCCGCCGTCGCGTCCGTCTGACCTGCGAGATCCCGGTTCTCCGGCACGAACTTGCTCGCGATGAACGTCGCGCCCTGGGTGTCGGCGATCACGGTCGTCCTGACCCAGGGGGCATCGAACGGCGGGGCGATCACCTTGCCGCCCAGCTCGGTCGCCTTCGCGGCGGTGGCGTCGGCGTCGTCGACTGCGAAAGTCACGTTCCAGCGCGCCGCGATATCCGGCTGGTCGTCGGGGATCGGGTTGATGCTCGCCACGACGTCCTCGAAGCCCGGTGGAGCGCCGGCCTCGGCCATCTGCTTGCGGAGCTCGGGGTTGCCCTGCTCCAGGTGGTCGCCGTAGCCGGGCAACGTCCACATCTCGGCGCCGCCCTCGAGCGTCAGGGTCTGCCAGCCGAACACCGAGCCGTAGAAGGACTTCGCGCCTCCCACGTCGCGGGTGTTGAGGCCGTTGAAGTTCAAGCAACCCGCCTCGTTGACGATCCCCGCGCCCTTGTGCTCCTTTGCCTGCCAGACGCAGAACGCCGCGCCCTCGGGATCCGCGAAAACCGCCATCCGCCCCGCGTCCATGACGTCGAACGGGTCGATCAGCGCCTTGCCGCCCGCGTCGAGGACCTTGGAAGCGGTCTGGTCCGCGCTCTCGACCCAGACGTAGGTGTTCCACATAGCGATCGGCGGTGCGCCCTCGGGGATCGACCCGACGGCGGCGACGTCGCCGCCGCGAAGCCGGGCGATGAAGTACTTGCCCTCCGACTCCGGCGGCATCACGTCCTCGAACCCCCAGCCGAAGAGACCGCTGTAGAAGGCGACCGCGTCCTCGGGATCGGGCTGGCTGGTGTCGACCCAGCACGGGACGCCGGGGATGTATCCGTCTCGCTCGGGCATTGCTGCTCCTTTCGTGGTTTACGGCGCGCCCCACCCTACGAGCTATTTGGGTCAGGATCTGTCCTCAATCTCCGAGAAGATGAAATCGACATGACGGAGACCTCGGGGCGGCTCTTGCAGCTTCTCTCTCTGCTCCAGGCGCGGCGCGACTGGCCCGGCGCGGAGCTGGCAGACAGGCTCGGGGTGTCCGGCCGGACGATCCGCCGCGACGTCGAGAGGCTGCGCAGGCTCGGCTACCCCGTGGACTCACTGACCGGCCCCGCCGGCGGCTACCGGCTTCGCGCCGGGACGGCGATACCACCTCTTCTGCTCGACGACGAGGAGGCGATCGCGATCGCGGTCGGCCTTCGCACCGCCGCGCGCGCCTCCGTGACCGGCATCGAGGAGACCGCGGTACGGGCATTGGTCAAGCTCGAGCAGGTCCTGCCGACACACCTTCGCCGTCGTGTCCGGGCCCTCGGGTCGGCGACGATCAGCCCCCCGGTCGGCG
>JBOGZE010000140.1:0-2139 GCA_050697055.1 Solirubrobacterales bacterium | reverse complement strand
GCGAGGCTCCGCGGCGGGGTCCTGCTCGAGCATCCGCTCGAGCACCTCGGCGGCGCGCTCGAGCGCCGCCAGGTCGTCCGGGGGCAGATCGCGAAATCGGTGGGCTAGGTAGGCGGTCTTCCGGGCCCGCAGCCCTCGCAGCAGCACCCGCCCCGCGGTGGTCACGCTGAGAATCGAGGAGCGGCCGTCCTCGGGGTCGCGGACCCGCTCGACCAGGCCAGCTCGCTCCAGGTGGCCGAGGATCCGGGTGGCGGTGGGGCGCTTGATCCGCTCGCGCTCGGCGAGCTCGCTGGGAGCGAGCGGCCCGTGGCGCTCGATCGTCGCCAGGGCGGCGGTCTGGGAGGGCCCGAGGTCGCTGCCCGCCTCCTGGCGGAGGCGCCGGGCGGTGCGGACGATCGCCAGCCGCAGGCGCGGCGCCAGCTCGTCGTCGAGGCCGGGGGTTGTGGATGTGGGCTTGGTCGCCAAAGTGATTTGCCTCGCTAATTAGCTTAGCAAACCAGTAAACATTTGCGGCATGCGGCGCCGGTGACAGCTCGAGCGCCGGTGCTGATCCGTCGTGATCTCGTCACGATCCGCGTTTGTTTCGCGATTGGGCGACCTCTAATCTGATCGGTGATGGAGCGCTCCGCCTGGACAGACGAGCATTTGGACGACCGTTTCGATGAGATCGGTCGCCGCTTCGACCGCGTCGACCGCGAGATCGCCGACCTTCGCACCGAAATGCGCGAGGGCTTCGCACAGCTGCGCTCCGAAATAACGATCATGCGCTCCGACCACAGCGGACAGACCGAGACCGTCCGAACAGAGTTCGGCGGTCAAATCGAGGCACTTCGTCAGACGATGATCCGCTTCGGCGGGGGCATGCTCCTTGGCTTCATCAGTGTGCTGGCCGCGATCCTTGCCCGCGGGGCCTGAGCACGACAAACGCGCGGGCGGCGCCTAGCGGTGCTTGACCCCGGACTTGGCGAAGGCGGCCGGCCGGGGCTCGGTGATCGCGATCTCGGCGAGCGCCTCGTCGATCGCCTCGAGCACATCCGCCGGTAGATCCACCCCGGAGGCGTCGGCGTTCGCGTGGACCTGCTCGGGGCGGGAGGCGCCGATGATCGCTGAGGCGAGCTCGTCGCGACGCAGCACCCAGGCGAGCGCCATCTGCACCATCGAGAGGCCGGCGCCCTCGACGATCGGCACCAGGCGCTGCACCGCCTCGAGTACCTGGTCGTCCATGTAGCGAGAGATCGAGATGCTCATCTCGTCGCTGGCGGCGCGCGAGTCCTCCGGCGGCTGCTCGCCCGGCTTGTACTTGCCGGTCAGCACCCCTTGGGCGAGCGGCGACCAGACGATCTGCGAGATCCCGTTCTCGGCGCAGAGCGGGAAGACCTCGGCCTCGGGCGCCCGCCAGATCATGTTGTACTGGGGCTGCGAGGAGACGAACTTCTTCGCGCCGGGGACCTCGAGCCCGGCGCGGATCTGTTCCAGGGTCCACTCCGAGAAGCCGATCTCGCGCACCTTGCCCGCCGCGGCGACCTCGGTGAGCGCCTCCATCGTCTCCTCGATCGGCGTCTCCGGGTCGAAGCGGTGGCACTGGTAGAGGTCGACGTAGTCGGTCTGGAGGCGCTCCAGCGAGAGGTCTAGCTGCTTGTGGATCTGCTCCCGGGAGAGGCCTCGGTCGCTCTCCGACATCGGAAAGTAGACCTTGGTGGCGAGCACGTATGAGTCGCGCTTGAAGTCCTGGAAGATCTCCCCCCAAGCGGTCTCGGCTGCACCGGCGCCGTAGACGTTGGATGTGTCGAAGAAGTTGATCCCGGCCTCAAAGGCCGCCCGGGTGCATGCCTCGGTCTGGTCGCGCTCGACCCCGTGCCCGTAGGTGAGCCAGGAACCGAGCGAGATCTCCGAGACCTCGATCTCCGAATCCCCTAGCTTGCGGTACCGCATCCCGCGAGCCTACCCGGGGCGGACTGCTGTCAATCGCCTCGAGGACGGCCTGTCTATGGGACGTGGGTGAGCAGCCGGATTCGCTGGACCACCGCTCGCAGTGTCTCCCGCTCCACCGACCCCCATCGGTCAACCAAGCGCTCGCTCGAAACCGAGCGCACGTCCTCGGACTTGACGAAGCTCGGCTTGGCCACCCCTCCCTCGGGC
>JBOGZE010000139.1:0-2041 GCA_050697055.1 Solirubrobacterales bacterium | reverse complement strand
AGCTGGTCCAGCGGCTGGGGCGGGAGCCGGAGGCGGAGGAGATCGCGGCGGAGATCGGGTGGTCCATCCACGACGTGCGGGACATCCTTCGAATCAACCAGATCCCGGTCTCGCTTGAGAAGCCGGTCGGCGACGAGGACGACTCCGAGCTGGGCGACTTCGTCGCCGACGAGACGGTCGAGTCGCCGTTCGAGACCGCCTCGGAGACTCTCCAGCGCGAGGACGTGCAGCGGGTGCTGAGGGCGCTGCCGCGGCGGGAGCGCGAGGTGCTCGAGCTCCGCTATGGACTCAACGGGCATCGGCCGCTCACCCTCGAGGAGGTTGGCCGGGCCTTTGGGGTCACCCGCGAGCGAATCCGCCAGATCGAGAACAACACCTTGAAGAAGCTCCAGCGGCTCCCCGAGGCACAGCCGCTGCGCCAAGCCTAGGTCCGGCGCCGGCGGCGGAGGTTAGGCTGCGGGCGTGTCGGCGCCCGGCAGTCGGAGTGAGATGAGTGCGATCGAGGTCTCTGGCCTGCGCGTCCGCCGCGGGGGCAACCTGGTGCTGCCCGATCTCTCCCTCGAGGTCGAGCCCGGCTCGGTCACCGCGCTGCTCGGTCCCAGCGGCTGCGGGAAGACGACGCTGATGCGCTCGATCGTGGGCGTCCAGATCGTCGAGGCGGGGGAGGTGCGAGTGATGGGAGAGCCGGCGGGCTCCACCCTGCTGCGCTCCCGGGTCGCCTACGTGACCCAGGCGCCGTCGGTGTACGCCGACCTGAGCGTGCGGGAGAACCTGCGGTTCTTCGCGCGGATTCTCGGTGTCGGGGAGGAGCGGGTCGATGCGGCGATCGAGACGGTCAGCCTTGGCGGGCTCGAGGGGAGGGTAGTCCGCGACCAATCGGGCGGGCAGCGCGCCCGCGTGTCGCTGGCGACGGCGCTGCTCGGGGATCCCGACGTGCTGATCCTCGACGAGCCCACAGTGGGACTCGACCCGGTGCTCCGGCGCTCCCTCTGGGAGAAGTTCTACGCGCTCGCCGGCGAGGGAAAGACGCTGCTCGTCTCCAGCCACGTGATGGACGAGGCGGTCAACTGCGACCGGCTGGCGCTGATGCGGGAGGGGCGCTTCCTGGCGATCGCCCCGCCGAAGGAGATCCTGAAGCGGACCGGGGCCGAGGACCTGACCGACGCCTTCCTTCGCCTGATCGAGGCGGAGGAGAAGTGAGCCCGCGCTGCACACTCGCCGTCGCCAGGCGGGTCGTGGAACAGCTCCGCCGCGACCCGCGCACAATCGCGCTGGTCCTGGTTGTGCCCTGCGTGCTGATGACGCTGGTCAAGTTCATGTTCGAGAACCAGCCGGGGACGTTCGAGCGGATCGGCCCACCGATGCTCGGCCTGTTCCCGCTGATCATGATGTTCCTGATCACCTCGATCACGATGCTGCGCGAGCGGACCACGGGGACGCTCGAGCGCCTAATGACGATGCCGATGGCGAAGCTCGACCTGCTGGTGGGCTACGGGCTCGCCTTCGCCCTGCTGGCGGCCGCGCAGGCCGCGGTCACCTCGAGCTTCGCCTACCTCGTCCTCGACCTGAGCACCGCGGGTTCGGGGGTCTGGGTCGCCGCCCTCGCGATCTCGAACGCGGTTCTCGGGATGTCGCTGGGCCTTTTCCTGAGCGCGTTCGCCCGCACCGAGTTCCAGGCGGTGCAGTTCATGCCGGCTTTCATCCTCCCTCAGATCCTCCTCTGTGGGCTGTTGGTACCCCGCGCGCAGATGGCCGATTGGCTCGACACGCTCGCCGGCGCCCTTCCGTTCACCTACGCCTACGACGCCCTCTCCCGGGTGGCGGCCGGTCAGGCATTCGAGGGCCGGCTGGTGCTTGACGTCGGCGTGGTCGTGGGTACGACCCTGCTGGCGCTGGCGCTGGGCGCGGCGACGCTTCGCCGGCGTACGGGCTAGAGCGACGGCTCCAAGGTCTGGGCGTGGCGTTCCATGTACTCCTCGATCCGGGTGATCACCATGCGGCCCTTGCTCTCTGCTTCGACTCGGAAGTGATCCCCTACCTC
>JBOGZE010000138.1:0-11691 GCA_050697055.1 Solirubrobacterales bacterium | reverse complement strand
TCGCATGCGACGGCGGACGAGCACGCCGAGGACATCGCCCGGATTCGCGACGTCGCCGAGGAGGCCGGCCGAGAGATCGGCATCCTCGGCGACCTGCCGGGCCCGAAGCTACGACTCGGCAACCTCGAGGGCGACGTCGCCGTGCTCCATTCGGCCTCTACGGTGGTCCTCACCGGCTCCGCCGACGGGCCCGCCGGGAACGCGGAGAGGCTGCCGGTGCAGTGGCCCGGCTTCAGCCGGGCGGTGAAGGAATCGGACCCCGTCTTCCTCGCCGACGGCAGGGTTCGGCTCAAGGTGCTCTCGGTCTCCGACCCGGACGTCACCTGCGCGGTGGAGGCGGGCGGCGCGGTCAGCTCCCACCAGGGAGTGAACCTCCCCGGCGCCGACGCGGAGCTACCCGACACCGGACACGCCGACGAGAAGTGGGTCGACTTCGCCTGCCGCAACGGGATCGACCTGCTGGCGGTCTCCTTCGTCCGCCGCCCCGCCGACCTCGACCGGGTGCACGCCGCGATCAGCGCCCGCGGGGCGAACATCCCTCTGGTCGCCAAGATCGAGAAGCCGCAGGCGGCCGAGCGCGCTGCCGAGATCATCGGCGCAGCCGAGAGCGGGATCATGATCGCCAGGGGCGACCTCGGGGTCGAGCTGCCGATCGAGGAGGTCCCCGGCGCCCAGAAGCGGCTGATTGCGCTCGCGGGCAGGGCGGCGAAGCCGGCGATCACCGCGACCCAGATGCTGGCGACGATGGTCCGCACCACCCAGCCGACCCGCGCCGAGGTCACCGACGTCGCCAACGCGATCTACGACGGCACCGACGCGGTGATGCTCTCCGAGGAGACCGCGGTCGGGGAGAACCCGGTGGAGGCGGTGCGGGTGATGGACCGGATCGCTCGCACCACCGAGGAGCGGCTGCCCTACCGCGAGTGGGTTTTCACCCGGGTCGAGGAGCGCGAGCACGACATCGGCGAGGCGGTCACCCAGGTGGCCGTCGCCGCCTCCTACCGGCTGGGCCTGGCGGCAATCGTCGTCCCCACCACCTCAGGCCGCACCGCCCGGCTGGTCTCCGCCTACAGGCCCAGGGTCCCCGTGCTGGCGGTCTCGGCGCGGATGGAGACGGTCCGTCGGATGAACCTGCTCTTCGGCGTCCGCGCCACCCACGCCGAGGAGTGGACTAGCCTTCGCCGGCTGCTCGACGACTGCGCCCGCCTCGCCCACGAGCAGGGGATCGCCTCCTCCGGCGACCTGGTCGCGGTCACCGCGGGGCTACCGGCTCAGGAGATGGGCACCAACCTGTTCGAGATCCACCGGGTCCCTTAGCTGACCGCGTCCCGGGCCTGGGCCGTGTCTCCGAAGAACTCGGCCCTGGTGAGCTGGCCGTCCTTGAGCTTGTAGAGCCAAACCGAGCGGCCGCTGAGCTCGTTGCCGGACTTGGTCTTGCCCACCCCCTCGACCGTGACGATCACCGTCTCACCGTCGTCGGCCTCGAGGAAGGCGGTCGGCTTCGGGTCGACCGACTCGAAGTTGGAAAGGAACTTCTGGATCATCTCCTTGAACCCGTCGGGCCCCTTGTAGGTGCCGCCCCAGGGCAGGGTCTCTGGCATGACTATCTCGGCGTCCTCGTCCGTGGTTGAGACGGCACCGTCGAGATCGCCCTTGCCAAAGTCGTCCCATCGGGCCTTGACAGCGTCGGCGTTCTCGCCCATTTCGAACCTCCTTGTTACTCCCAGGCAGTTTGAGCCTAGCTCCCGCGTCGGTGCCGCGCAAGGGGTCGCGCTGGGCCTAGTCGCCGGGGGGGTAGTCGCCAGGCGCGGGACGCTCTGCCCGGGGGTCGCGGCCGGGGAGCACGAACTGGGTGACGATCAGGTTGGCGACCGGCTTCTCGCCTGTACGAATCTGGGCCTCGATCACGGCGGTGCTGCGGCCGACGTGGAGCGGCCGCGCCTCGCAGATCAGCTCGTCGCCCAACGCTCCGGCGGCGAACACGTTCAGCTTCAGCTCGATCGTGGTGAAGTCGTGGTTCGGCGGCAGGCTGCGGAAGGTCGCCCAGGCGGCGACCGAGTCGCCGAGAGCGGTCCAGACCCCGGCGTGGACGAAGCCGCCGGGATGGAGGTGGCGCTTGTCCACCACCATCCGCCCGGTGGCCACCTCGTCGGTGATCTCGACCGGCTCGACCGCCATGTCGCCAGGGAAGGTCCCGGGCAGCCACTCGGCGATCGCCTCCGCGGTGATCTCGGGATTCATTGGCCCTTTCTATCGGGGAGTTCGAGTGGTTGTCGCGCGGGTGGCGCGGGGCGCCCGTCCGAGGACAGCGACCCTGCCCGCCGGGCGGGCGCCCCGCGACAGGAGCCGCGCACCTTCACCTCCCGAAGTCGCCGAACGGTTCGTCCCGTTCTCGGATCGCCTGCTTGAAGCCGGCCTCGGCCGCGCGCCGCTGAAAGCCGAAGCCCTCCTCGGTGTGCCGAGCGATCCCGTCGAAGAAGGTGCCGAGCACCTGGGTCGCCTGCAGCCCCTGCGCGTAGAGCGCCTGGTTGACGAGCAGCTTGTGCATCACCAGCTGGTTGACCGGGATCCGGGCGATCCGCTCGAGCAGATCCTCGAATCGCTGGTCGAGCTCGGCCGCCGGGGCGGCCTCGTTCGCCAGACCCCACTCGACCGCGGTGGTCCCGTCGATGCTGTCACCGGTGAGGAGCAGCCGCTTCGCCCGCGCGGGCCCGATCCGGAAGGCCCACATCGCCGTCGTCGGTACCCCCCATACCCTGGCCGGCGGGTAGCCGATCTTCGCCCGGTCTTCGGCGACCACCAGGTCCGAGCAGAGCGCCATGTCGGTGCCGCCGGCGACGCAGTAGCCGTGGATCTTGCAGACCACCGGCTTCTCCGAGTGAAAGAGGCTCATGAAGCCGCGGGCGTTGCGGCTCATCATCTGGTAATCGACAACCGGGTCCCAGGTCCCCTCCGGGTCGTGGTTGCGGGCCTGAACCATGGGGTCGATCGGCGCTCCCTCCGGCACATGTGCACCGAGCGCGGAGGCCGGATCCGCCGGCCCGCGACCGGACTCCCCCATTTCCTCCATCCGGCCCTCCGCCGAAGCGACGAGATCGTAGCCGCCGCAGAAGCCGCTCCCGTTGCCGGCCAGGGCGATCACGTGGACGTTGGGATCGAGGTTGGCCCGCTCGACGCAGGCCGCCAGCTCCCGCGGCATCTCCAGGGTGATCCCGTTGCCGCGCTCGGGACGATCGAGGGTGATCCGGGCGATCGCCCCGGTCACCTCGTAGGTGAGCGTCTCCAGCTTCTCCATCAGTCTGTGCTCCGGTAGCTCGGCTTCCCGTCGGGCGGCAGCCCGTTGAGGGCCTCGGCGGCGTCGACCACGTCGCCCCTGTTGTAGTAGTCGACGGCGACGATATTGGGAAGGGAGTCAGCGCGGAGCCGCCGGCAGGTCCGCGCCCGCTTGACCACGAATTCGAAGTCGTTGACCCGGTCCGCGGTGCGGGGGGAGCGGGGCAGCTTCTCCACCCAATGGTTGAGCTGGAAGAGCGGCTTGCCGGTCCCACCGCGGTTCTTGACGCAGCTCGCCGGGCTCTCCAGATCCTGCGGCGAGCCGAAGGTGTAGGGAGTCTCCATCGCCAGGTCGAAGCCCTGGTGGTACCAGGGGATCGCGCCGCCGCCGGCGTCCACCTCGGCCATCACGAAGAGGCGCTTGTCCGATTCGATCAGCTCGCGGAGCGTCGGGAAGCCCTGGTCGGGCTTGTGGATGTAGGCGTAGTGCAGGATGCCGCTCTTCTCGAAGGCGGCCGCGGTGTCGGTGGGCGTGACCTTGTCCTCGATGAAGAGGACCAGGAACTCGTCCGGATGCGTCTGGAGGAAGTCGCGGAACCAATCCAGCGTCTTCACCATCTCGATCGAGCCCAGCTCACAGACGATGTGGCAGAAGTAGGAGCCGGGCTTGCCGCCGCCTCGATTGGCAAACCGAGCATCGATCGCCTGGAAGGCGGCGGCGGCCTCCGGGCCGAGCTCGTCGTTGATCCCCTCCAGCACCTTGCTCGTGCCCTCGCGCTCCAGGTCGGTGAGCACCGGGCCGCTGCTCCGCTTGACCCCATAGTGGCTGTCGATCAGGAAAGCCCTGATCCCGTCGTCGAGCTGATCGCGGATGTCGTTTCGCTGGTTCGGCTGATACCAGCCGGGCAGCTCGGCGGCGGACATCGCGTTGTGGGCGGCGGGGAAGGCGACTTGGTTCAGGGGCCGGTCGCAGAGCTCCGCAAAGCCGTTGCAGTTGGCCACCGGCCCGGGTGGGCGGCTGATCTCACGCTTGCCCTCCTCACCGCCGCTGACCAGGACGACGACCCCGATCACCAGGGTGGCCAGCAGCGCCGAGGCGCCGACTAGGACCCGCAGGGAGGGAAGCGGCCTCCGTTTGCGCACGCGCTCCGACGGCGGCGCGATCAGGCCGAGCAGCTCGCAGGCGGCGAAGAAGATCCCGTAAGCGCCGACCATCACCGCCACGATCTGCAGCGCCAGAGTGGGCTGGAGGACGAACAGCAGGCTGACCGCGCCCACCGCCACCGCCCGGCCCGCCCTGCCCCAGGAGGTCTGCGGCGTGGTGGTGGCCCAGGCGATCGCCCGGCGCGCCGGAACCAGCGGGTCCCGCTCTCGGGCCATCGCCGCCGAGGCGGCCAGGAGGATGGCGAAGAACCCAAGCCCCAGGATCCAGGCGCGCAGGCCGCCGAAGAACGCCTCCCAGACGGCGGCGACCGCGAGATGCACGGTCTCGTCGTCGAACTGCGAGAGCACGATCGACCGGGCGATCAGCAGCGCGAAGAAGCCGAGCACGGCCGCGACCGCCACCCCGGAGGAGGCGATCAGCAGGGCCCGGTGGCGGTCGATCGCCAGGGCGACGGAGCCGCCCAGACAGAGGAGCGCCAGCAGCGGCAGCACAACCCCGAAGAAGCGCACGTCCTCGGAGATCCGCACCACGGTCAGCAGCGCGTCGCTCTCGGTGATCTTCACCAGGCGGTCGCCGACGTCCGTGGGGATCTTCTTTCCCAGCTTGGGGTTCTTGGCGGAGACCGCGCCGGCCACCAAGACGTCGGCGTCGGCCACGGTCAGGGCGATCTCCTCACGGTCCTTGCTGAAGACCGCCTTGTGGACCTTGCGGGCCCCCTTGCGGAAGACCGAGCGGAAGGGGGTGCTGCCGATCACCCCCTCGGCGCCATCCAGTAGGAGCGGGCGGGCGTTGATCAGCACGTCCGGCCCCTTGTCGATCGCCTGGTCGACGATCGGGTCCGCCAGCGCCTCCTGCACCTCCTCGTCCTTGAGGGTCTCGGCGGCGTTGTCGGCGAAGGCATCGGAGTCGAAGATCTCCTCGCGCCCGTACAGCGCCACGCCGCCTACCAGCGCCAAGAGGCAACCGGCGACCGCCAGCACGATCGAGGCGAGGTGCCGGGTGCGGGCGCTCACCGTCCCTTCTCCACGAGCCGATTCAATCAGCGCAGTTGGCGCCAAGGTGACGCAGCGCTTGCGTTCGCCCCGATCCGGCCCACAGCCCCGGCGAGCGCTCCGCGAAGATGTCCGGGTTGGCGAAGGGTAACTACACGACGATCGAGGCGGCCGGCCGGGAGATCCGCCTCTCCAACCCCGACAAGGTCTTCTTCCAGAAGCCCGGCTTCACCAAGCTCGACCTCGTCAACTACTACCTCCAGGTCGCCGACGCCGCGGTCAACCAGCTGCGCGAGCGGCCCGGGACGATGAAGCGCTTCGTCAACGGCGCCGGCGGCGAGTTCTTTTTCCAGAAGCGGGTGCCTGAGAAGGGGAGGCCGAAATGGCTGCAGACCGCCACCTTCACCTTCCCCAGCGGCCGGACGGCGACCGAGCTGGTCGCCAACGACGCGGCGCATCTGGTCTGGGCGGTGAACCTAGGGGTGATCGACTTCAACCCGCACCCGGTCAGGCGGGCCGACCTCGATCGCCCGGACGAGCTGCGAGTCGACCTCGACCCGACGCCGGGGGTGCGCTGGAGCACCGTGCGGAAGGTGGCGCTCTGCGTCCGCGACGTCCTCGAGGAGCACGGGCTTCGGGGCTTTCCGAAGACCTCGGGATCCCGGGGCATCCACGTCAATGTGCGGGTCGAGCCGCGTTGGGACTACACGGACGTGCGCCGGGCCGCGCTCGCCCTTGCGCGGGAGGTGGAGAGGCGTGAGCCGAAGCGGGCGACCAGCAAGTGGTGGAAGGAGGAGCGCCACGGTGTCTTCGTCGACTACAACCAGAACGCCCGGGACCGGACGATCGCCTCCGGCTACTCCGTCCGCCCGGTTCCCGACGCCAGGGTCTGCTGCCCGATCGACTGGGACGAGGTCCCCGACGTCGACCCGGCCGCGCTCCGCCTCGACACCGTCCCCGCGCGGGTGAAGAAGAGCGGCGATCCGTCGGCCGAGATCGACCACCACGCGGGATCGCTCGACCCGCTGCTCGATCTCGCGCGGCGCGACGAGGAGGAGGGGCTTGGCGACGCGCCCTGGCCTCCCCACTTCGCCAAGCAGCGCGGCGAGCCGAAGCGGGTGCAGCCGAGCCGCGACCGCTCGAAGAAGGCTGCGCCGAAGCGCAGAGCCTCGAGCAAGCCGGCGGCGAAGAAGCGCTAGCCGGGCAGTTCCGGGCGGTAGGTGCCGAAGCTCCAGATGTTGCCCTCGGGATCGAGGGCGCTGTAGCCGCGCGAGCCGTACTCCTCATCGCCGAGCGGGATCACCACCTCCGCTCCCGCGGCCTGGGCGCGCTCGTGGTGGGCGTCGGGATCGGAGACGATCAGGTAGATCGAGACCGGGCCCCCAGTCTCGACCTTCCCGGCGAGCTCGCCCACTCCCTTCGTCCCGCCCATCACGATCGCACCCTCGAAGCTCAGTTCCATGTGAGCGACGCTGCCGTCGTCGTCTTTGTAGATGCCGAGCTCCTCGGCGCCGAACGCGCGCTTCAGCCACTCGATCGCCGCGGGAGCGTCCTCGTAGGAGACGATCGGGTAGGCGAGCTGGTCGCTTTGCTTGGGCATCAGGGTCCTCCTTCCCCAGTCGGATCTTCCATCACGCTATCCGAGCGCTCAGGGCGACCGCCGGCCTGCCGATAGGTGGGGAATGGAGACCAGCGATCGTCCTCGCTCAGGGATCTCCCGGATCGTTCACGAGAGGGCGCGCCCCGATCGCCTTCGCCTGGGTGATCGGAGTGACCTCCTTCTTGGTCTCAGCGACCTGGAAGGTGCACGTCTGGCCGCAGGTGCTGCGGGCCGCCTCGCCGCTCGGCTAGCGCGACGCTCAGCCCTCCGCACTCGGACGGGCGACAGCGCCGGCGGGCGATCAGCTAGTGCCCGTTTGCCTTCGAGCCGGTCGAATTGCTGTTGCCGCGCTCGCCTCGCCCCTGCCCGTTGCTCGAGCGCCTCGGCTTCGTCTTCGAATTCGAGTGCTTGGGATGGGACGGGTGCCCGCTGCTCGAACCCTCGCGAGTCGCCCCCTCGGAACCACCCCTCGATCGATCTTCATTGACCGGCCTGGCCGGGGAGGACCTCACCGGGCTGCGCGCCGCCCGATCCGGGGTGGTCGAGAGCTCGGGGGAGCTGGTGGCCGGCGGAGGAGCCGCTGCCTGGGTGCTGCCCTTGCCCGGATTGCGGCCCTTGCCAGGATTGCCGTTCTCGTCCGCCTTGCCGCCCTTACCGGTGCTGCCCTTGGCGGCGACGCCGGCGGTGCCCGCCGCCGCTCCCAGGGGCGTGGCCGGCGACGAGGGGACGGAGGACTCCGGCGGCGCTGGCGCCGGACTGCGCGAGTCTCCGCCGCTCAGGGTGGGGAGCTCGGCGAGTATCGCGCCGGCGCTGTCGCGTGACTGCGGCCACAGCGAGAGCGACACCAGGCCGACCACGGAGATGAACACGACCGCGGCCCCCGCGAGCAGGCCGCCGCTGACGCCGGCTCCGGCGATGTAGCTCTGCTTGATCCTTGGTGTCGGGAAGGCTACGCGGACGCCCGCGACGTTAGCGGCGGGTCCCGCCGGCGTCTATGCCCAATAGTCGGCATCTTCCCCCTTTCCCCCTAGACGAGCTGGTCGATCTTGCACTCCTTCGGAGCCTTGTCGTCGCGCCAGCGAACGATCTTCGAACCGTGGCGGATCCGGCCGCCGCTGGCGTGGTCGTAGGTGATCTCGACCACCAGCTCCGGTCGGAGCGAGAACCACTCGAGCTCGCGGTCGGCGTCCCAGCGGCTGGGGTCGCCGCTGCCACGCTCACCGGTCTCGTATGGCTTCAGCGTCTTCACCAGCTCGCGCTTCTCCTTCGCCTTCAGACCCGATGTGTGTCCGATCGGGTGGAGCTTGCCCTTCTTGTCGTACAGCCCAAGGATCAGCGAGCCGACGGTCCCGGCCTCCTTGCCCGGCCGCCAGCCGACGATCACGCAGTCGATCGTCCGCACCCGCTTCACCTTGACCATCCCGCGGCGCTTCCCGGGCTCGTAGATCGCGCCCAACTCCTTCGCGATCACCCCTTCGCCTGAAAGCAGCAATGGCTCCGCCTTCTTCGCCGACTTGGTCAGCGGGGTGAGCTCGACCGAGCCCGAGGCGCTCTTCTTCCGGCCGGGCGCTTTCGCGATCAGCTCCTCAAGCGCCGCCCGCCGCTCGCTGAACGGCTTGCGGAGCAGCTTCGACCGGTCCAGCGCCAGCAGGTCGAACGCCCGAAAAAGCGCCGGCGTCTCCTCGGCCAGCATCCTCACCCTCGACTCGGCCGGGTGGAGCCGGTTCTGGAGAGCGTCGAACTCCTCCCGACCCTCGCTGTCGAGGATCACCAGCTCGCCGTCGAGCACGTAGCGGCCTTCGGGGAACTCGAGCTCGGGGAAATAGCGCCGCAGCGGACGGCCACCCCGCGACTGCAGGTAGAGATCTTCCCCCTCGACGAAGGCGAGTGCCCGGAAGCCGTCGTACTTCGGCTCATACACCCACTCGTCCCCCTCGGGGAGCTCCTTCCGCGACAGCGCCAGCTGCGGCTTCACCGGGGGCTTCAATGGAAGGGTCATCGACGGCCGTAGGATCGCAGGCATGAGCGAGCAACGGCGCGAATCCGAGATCGCCGTGGTCGGCGCCGGAATCGTCGGGCTTGCCGTCGCCCGCGAGCTGCTCCGCCGGCAACCCGACCTCAGACTTGTCGTGCTCGAACGCGCGGCGGAGATCGCGACCGGCCAGACCGGACAGACGAGCGGGGTGATCCACGCCGGGATCTATTACGAGCCCGGCTCCTTGAAGTCGCGGCTTTGCGTCGAGGGCGCCAGGGAGCTCTACGCCTTTTGCGAGGAGCGGCGGATCGAGGCGCGCCGGGACGGCAAGCTGATCGTCGCCACCTCGGAGAAGGAGCTGCCGCGCCTCGACGAGCTCGAGCGCCGCGGCCGCGCCAATCGCGTCCCGGGGCTGCGGCGTGTGAGTGCCGATGGGATCGCCGAGATCGAGCCCAACGCGCGGGGCGTCGCGGCGCTCCACTCGCCGAACACCGGGGTGGTTGACTTCGTCGCCGTCGCCCGCTCGCTGGCCGGCGAGATCCGGGAGGCCGGCGGCGAGATCGCGCTCGGCTCCGGGGTAGAGGGCTTCACTCCGGCCGGTGGCTCGATTCTGCTCCGTCACCGCGACGGGGAGACGCACGCCCGGTTTGCGGTTTGCTGCGCCGGGCGGCGCTCGGACCGCCTCGCGATCGCCGCGGGCGCCCCGCGGGAGCCGCGGATCGTCCCCTTCCGCGGCGCCTACCTGGAGCTGCGGCCCGAACGCCGCCAGCTGGTCCGCGCCAGCGTCTACCCGGTCCCCGACCCCGAGCTTCCATTTCTCGGCCCCCACCTGACGAGGACGATCGGCGGCGAGGTGCTGCTGGGCCCGACGGCCCTGATGGCCGCGGGCTACGCCTACCCCGGCTCCTGGCGGCTGGCGATCCGCCACCGCCGGGCGGCGCTCGGCGAGCTGCGGCACGCGGTCAGCCGCCGCGCCTTCGTCGGCGAGGCGGCGCGCCTGGTCCCCGGACTTCGCCCCTCCGACTTCCGGCCGGGCCCCTCCGGCGTCCGCGCCCAAGCGATGCGCCGCGACGGCGCTCTCGTCGACGACTTCGTCGTCCACCGTACCGAGCACGCCCTCCACGTCCGTAACGCCCCTTCCCCGGCGGCGACGTCCTCCCTGGCGCTCGCCCGCCTGATCGCCGACCAGGTCGAGGAGGAGATCGGCTGAGACCCCGCTAGCAGCCGACGACCAGGAGGAAGAGCAGGATGACGACGACGATCGCCGCGCCGATCGCGATCAGGCGGCGGCGGGCGTAGACGTCGCCGCCGCCGTAGTGGCGGCTCATCGGCCCCGGCCGGTGGCTCGGAGTCTCCAGCGCCTCCTCGTCGCCGGGCTCGGGCCGTCCCTCGCGGGCACGGGCCCGGGCCTCGGCCGCCGCCTGGCGCTCCTCAGGGCTGCGTCCCCGGCCTTCCATGCACACAAACTATGGGGAAACGCCTAGCTCTTGCAGGCTCGAAAGCAGGTCGCCGATCGGCTTGAACCCGCCGCCTGCGGGGATCGTGATCTCCCGCGGCTCGCCGACGTTGCTGAGGACGACGTCCGCAGCCAGATCCTCACCGGCATCGATCCGCAGCTCCCGGACGATCCCGTCGTCGATCCCGATCCAGGCCTGGATCGTCCCGCGCTCGCTCGGCGGGCGCACCGGCGGCAGGCCGAGGCGGCCGCCGAACTCCTCGAGGTCCGCTGCCAGCTGGGCGCCGCGGAGGGGCGCGTCGATCCGCGCAGTCGCGGTGCCCTCGACCTCCTCGTCTCCCTCGTAGGCAGCCGGCCCGAACCACGACCTCGGATCGAGCCCCGGCTCGGAGAGCGCCTCCCGCCGCGCCACGATCGCCGCCCGCCCCAGCTGGTAGTTGTCGCCGAAAACGCTGAGGTAGACGTTGTCGCCGGTGGAGACCAGCTCGCCCTCGATCCCGAACCCGGCCACCTCGGCCTCGAGGTCCCAGTCGGCGCTCGGGAGTCGCACCCCGCCACCGCTCACGTAGGGGCCGTCGAGCGAGATCATCACCGGCACCGAGAGCGCCGGCACCGCGTCGGCGCCGGCGGCGAGCTCGATCCTGGTCACGGCGCTGTTGACCGGGTGGCTGAAGGCGGTATCGAGCAACGCCTCGGGATCGACCTGGCGGGGCTCCTCGTCCCCGCCGCAGGCGACGACCCCGAGGCCCGAACAGAGGGCGACCACGACGATCCCGACCCGGGCGCGGTTCACGAGGCGAGGCTACCCGCGCCAGCTGGCGTGACAGCCCCCGCGTCGGGGTAGGCTGACCCGGATGGCGGTCAGGGAAGCGATCCCGCGTCAACCGGAGGCCAAGGAGGGGGTCTCTTCCTTCGCCAAGTCGCTCTTCCTCGGCGAGATCCACGAGGAGCTGGTCTTCCCATGGCCCAAGCCCGAAGCCGAGGAGCAGGGCCGGATCAAGTCCCTGAACGGGCGCCTGCGCGAGTACTGCGCCGAGCACTACGACCCGCGCCGGGCCGAGGAGGAGCGCTGGATCCCGGATCAGGTCCTCCGCGACCTGGGCGAGATCGGGGTGCTCGGCCTCTACGTCGATGAGCGCTACGGCGGCCAGGGTCTCTCGCAGACGGGCTACGCGCGGGTCTTCGAGACGGTCGGCCAGATCGACGCCACCCTCGCGATCGTCCTCGGCG
>JBOGZE010000137.1:0-1662 GCA_050697055.1 Solirubrobacterales bacterium | reverse complement strand
GGGGCGAATGAGGTGGAGGTCGCGCTCCTGTCCACGTACGCCGTGGACCTGTTGCGGGTCTAGCGCTCCTGGGCCTCGTCCTCGCTGCCGGAGAGGCGATGCCGCGCCGCGGCCGCCCGGGCCAGTCGCTCCCTGAGTGAGAGCCCCCCGGAGGCGGCGGGCTCTTCCGGCGCTGCAGGCTCTGGCGGCGCCGCAGGCGCATCCGGCTCGACCACGCGCTTCCTTCCCTTGGCCCGGGACAGCCGGGTGGCGATCGTCTCCTCATCGGACGCGCCGTTACCGGGAGCTTCCTCCGCCGAGGCTTCCGCGACGTCCTCCACGGCCTGCAGCGGGGGCACGCTCGATTCGACCTTGGCCCGCTTGGAAGTGGTCGCAAGCTCGTGCTGAGCGTTGGCAAGCGCCTCTTGGACGCGTTGCAGCTCCGAGACGTCCTGTCGTCGCTGAGCCTCGAGCTCCTCCACCCTTGCGGCGAGTTGGGCGGCACGTTCGCCATCCTCTGCTCCAGCGGTTGCGGGTGAGCCGGCCGCCAGCACCCGCTGGAGCTCCTCAAAGAGCTTCGTTCGTTCCTGTTCGATCTCCAGGAGGCGGACATCGGCCTGTGCGGCTCGCTGTTCGGCCTGCCGCTGACCCCCTTCGAGCTGCGTCATGCGCTCCTCTGCCTGCTTCGTCACCGCCTCGAGCTGGGCAACCCGTTGCTCGGCCGCAACGGCCCGACGTTCGACCTCTCCGCCCCCCGCCTCAAGCTGTTCGATGCGAGCGTTCGCCTGCGCCAGCTGCTCGGTCGCCTGTCCGGCGCGCTCGAGGGCCTGGGCGACCTTCTCGTCGGCCTCCCGCGCCTTGTCCTCAGCCTGGCGCAACAACTCCTCTGCCTGTCCAGCCCGCTCCTCGGCTTGTCCAACTCGCTCCTCGGCCTGCCGAGCCCGCTCCTCGACCTTGGCCATCTGATCGGCGGCCTCGGCGAGCGATCCCGCATCCTTCGTCTTCGAGCCTTTCCGGCCCTTCTGGCCTGCAATCTCCGCCTTCGCCCGGTCCAACTCCTCGGAGGCCACCTTGCGCTCTTCCTCGAACTGCCGAGCCGACGACTCGAGCGAGGTGGCCTTGGCATTGGCGTCCGCCAGCGCCGCCTCGAGTTCGGCCACCCGAGCCTGGAGCTCCTCGTCGCCACTCGAGGGAGTGCCGCCGTCTTCGCCCACTGCTGCGAACCCTCGTTCATCCAGCTCGCGCTCCAGGCGCGACACCTCGGCGACCATCCGGTCCCGCTCGGTCTCCAGCGCCGCCAGGCGCCGATCGACCGCCTCGTCTCCTCCCTTGGCCCGTTTGGGGGATTTCGCCGCCGCCGTCATCAGCTCCAGCTGCTCGTGGGCCGAGACCAGCCGCTCCGCGATCTGTCGCTTCTCCCGGTCTGAGGCGGCCGCGCGCTGCTCAGCCGTACGCAGCGACTCCTCCACCGCTTCCAGCCTCTTCTCCAGCTCCTTCTGCACTCGGGTCGCACCGCCTTGGGCGAATCCCGGTGCCGGTCGGGCACCGTCCTGAGATGAGACTTTGAATCTCCCCGCTGCGCGCCGGGCCAGAACCGAACCGACCAGCATGAGGACCGCGATCAGGATCAGCACGCCGATGGCCAGTTGGATCGGCCTCCACAGCCGGTAGGCGGCGGCCTCG
>JBOGZE010000136.1:0-2101 GCA_050697055.1 Solirubrobacterales bacterium | reverse complement strand
AGGCTGTAGATGGTGGCCCCCCTTTCACGTCGCGCCGATTCGTTACGGAAGCGACGCTACTCCGTATTCAGGGGGTCAACTGTGACATCGCCCACGCAGTATCTCTCGACGGAGTGCCGCTTTCCATGGAGCCTGTTGCACAAAGCTCCGTCCGGGCAGGCCCGCAGCATCCCTGCATGAGCCAGAACTTCCTGCCTTGCGAGCGTGACCAACAGCTTCTGATGCCCACCGACCTGCGCGAGTGGTTGCCGGCTGACCACCTCGCCTGGTTCGTGCTCGACGCCGTCGAGGAGATGGACCTCGAGCCCTTCTATGCGTCCTATCGCTCCGACGGCTGGGGCCGGGCCGCCCATGACCCGCCGATGATGGTGGCGCTGATGCTCTACGCCTACGCGGTCGGCGAGCGTTCCTCGCGACGGATCGAGCGCCGCTGCACCGAGGACGTCGCCTTCCGAGTGATCACGGCCAACCAGGCGCCCGACCACACCACGATCGCCCGCTTCCGGGCCCGCCACGCCGAGCTCCTGGCCGATCTCTTCGGCGAGGTCCTGGGGCTCTGCGCGAGGGCCGGGCTTCTCTCGGTCGGCACCCTCGCCCTGGACGGCACCCGGATCGCGGCCAACGCCGCCGACTCCGCCAACCGCAGCTATCAGCAGCTCGCCTCGGAGATCCTCGCCGAGGCAGCCGCCGTCGACGCGGCAGAGGACGAGCGCTTCGGCGAGGCCCGCGGCGACGAGCTGCCGCCCGAGCTCGCCGATCCCCGCACCCGCAAGGAGCGCCTGCGCGAGGCGAAGCGCCGCCTAGACGAGGAGCACGCCGCCAAGGTGGCCGAGATGGCCGCCTGGGAGCGGGCCAAGGCCGACTACACCGCCCGCACCGGCTTCAAGCAGAAGGGCGCCCCGACCAAGCCGCGGCCGATCCCGCCCAAGGAGCGGCAGCGGATCAACCTCACCGACCTCGACTCGCGGCCGGTGAAGACGCGGCGCGGCTTCATCCAGGGCTACACCGCTCAGGCGGTGACGACCGAAGGGCAGGTGATCGTCGCTGCCGAGGTGATCGCCGGCGGCAACGAGCGTGGCCGCCTTCGGCCGATGGCTGAGGCGACTGAGCACGAGCTCAAGAGGGCGGGCATCGAGGAGCGGCCGAGCGCCGCCCTCGCCGACGCCGGCTACTGGAACGCAGCTCAGATCGCGGCGCTCGAGGCGAAGGGGATCGAGGTCCTGGTCCCGCCCGACGCCGACACTAGAAAGGCACCGAGCAAGATCAGACGGGGCGGCCGCTACCAGCGGATGCGAGAGCGCTTAGCCAGACCCGGGGCCGGGGCGCTCTACCGACGCCGCCAGCAGATGATCGAGCCAGTCTTCGCTCAGATCAAAAACAACCTGCGCGCGGGTCGCTTCTCGCGCCGCGGCTTAGCCAGCTGCAGGGCCGAATGGCGCCTCACCGCCGCGACACACAACCTGATGAAGCTCTATCGCAGCGGTTTGGCCCCGGCAGGGGCCTGAACGCGCAACGGTCCCCTCGGAGACGGTTCCGCGGAACCGAGTCGCTGAGCGCTCAGACGACTTTGCGCAACACCCTCCATGCAAAGCGGTGCTTCGCCCAAAGCGGTAGGGATGAGAGTCGATCGACACCTAAACGTTTCCGCCGCGACCGGCGCCGGGCCTCAGAAACCAGCAGTTAGGGGATCTTCTTCTCCTTCTCGCAGCCCTTGGCGGTGTCCTTCTTGCCCTTCCCGCCGATGCACTTGTCCTTGCCCTTGCCGCCGATCAGCTTGTCGTTGCCCTTGCCGCCGTTGAGGACGTCCTTGCCCTTGCCGCCCTTGAGGGTGTCCTTGCCGGGACCGCCGCAAACGACATCGTTCGCTGCCAGGGCGGTGACGGTGTCGTTGCCGCCCACGGCGGCGATCACGTCAGCGGCGGCCGTCCCGGCGATCTGATCGGGACCGTCCGCACCGATTATGGTCGCCTGCTTGCCCTTGCAGGTAAGCGGCGTGGCAGCCGGACCGGTCCCGTTGGAAGTCCCCGTGGTCGGCGGTGCGTTGGAAGGCGGCTGCGTCCCCGTGGGCGGCGGCGCGGGAGGATCGACGCCCGTCCCGGAC
>JBOGZE010000135.1:0-10568 GCA_050697055.1 Solirubrobacterales bacterium | reverse complement strand
TGCGGCATCACCTCGATCGAGCCCTGGGGCCAGCCGGCGTACTTGAGCCGCAGGGCCATCTCGGGGGCCCGGGTCCCCGAGCAGACCACCCGGCGCACCTGGCCGGAGAGCAGCTCGAAATCGGCGTCCCAGATCCACGAGACGTCGCGGCCGTCGGCGATCTTGTCGTTGAGCGCGATCCAGACGTCGAGCCCGCCGTCGGCGGACTCGAGGCTGAGCGTCCGCAGCACCTCATTCGCGCCCGCCGGGTTCTTGATCAGCAGGATCGAGACGGGCTTGCCGGAGACCTCGATCGTCTCCACACGGCCGAAGACGGCGCGGACCGCCTCCAGGCCGCCGCGGATCCGCTGCAGGGAGATCCCCGAGCGCAGCCCGGCGCTGATCGCGGCGAGGGCGTTGTAGACGTTGTAGAGGCCCGGCAGGGGCAGCTCCAGCTCGAGCTCGCCCTCCGGGGTCCGTACTCGCAGCCGGGAGCCGGACATTCCCCGCAGCTCCACCTCGGTAGCGGCGACGTCCGGCGCGGGTCGGTCGGCGTGGCAGTTGGGGCAGGAGTAGTGCCCCAGGTGGCCGACGAAGGCACGGGCGTAGGAGTAGGGAGCGCCGCAGCGGCGGCAATGCTTGGCGTCGTGTGCATGCTGGAGCTGGGGCAGCGCCTGGCTGCTGTCCTCGATCCCGAAGTAGGTCACGCCCGGGCGACGGCGCAGCTCGCGGTCGCGGCCGAGGTCGGCGATCAGGGGGTCGTCGGAGCAGAGGGCGAACCCGCACTTGCCGGCCAGCGAGGAGACCAGCTCCGCCCACTCGTCGGCGAGGCGCTCGAGCTCCCCGTAGCGGTCGAGTTGGTCGCGGAAGAGGTTGCTCAGCACCAGCAGCCGAGGACGAAGCCGCGGAGCGACCCGGGGGAGCCAGGCCTCGTCCAGCTCGAAGAGGCCCTCGCGGCCGCGCTGCTCGAGGAGAGCCGTCGCGACCCCCCAGTGCATGTTGGAGCCGGCGCGATTGTGGACCGGCTGGCGGCCGGCGCCGCGGAGGATTGTCGCGATCATCCCAGCGGTGGTGGTCTTGCCGTTGGTGGAGCTGACCACGATCGAGCCGTCCTCGAGCCCGGCGGCGAGCCGCTCGATCGCGTCGGGGGCCATCCGCACCAGCAGTCGGCCGGGCAGCGTGGTGCCCCCGCCTCTCCCACTGCTGCGGCTGAGGCGCCCGGCGAGCCGGGCGAGGGCGAGCTTCGGCCCGAACAGGGCGCTTGGCCGCGGCGTCGCCGCGGCCATTGAGTCCTCTGACGAGCTCACGCCGTGGTCCCGGCGGGGGGTGCGATCAGCCGAAGCGCGCGCGGCAGGACCCTCAGCTTCGCCGGCAGGTCGGCGAGGTGCTCGCCATCGGCATAGACGGCGAAGTCCCGATCGGCGCTCACGCTGATCTCGGCGCCCGCCGCGGGCAGCTCGGTCACCTCGTCCCCTTCGACGTGGGTGCCCTTGAACACCTTTGGCAGGTTAGCCAGGTAGTGGAGCTTCCCAATCTCGCCAATGACGATCACGTCGAAGCGCCCGTCGTCGAGCCTCGCGTGGGGGGCGACGTACATGCCCCCGCCGAAGGCGCGGCTGTTCGCCACCGCCACCGAGTAGCCGGTGAAGTTCATCGGGTCTCCGCCGTTGACCGAGACGGTGAAGGTGGCGGGGTGCCAAGCGGCCATCGCCCGGAGGGCAGCGTAGGCGTAGACCAGGTTTCCCCGGACCACGCGAGCCTCGTTGGCGATCCGGTTGGCCTCGGAGTCGAAGCCGAAGGAAGCGATGCAGAGGAACCGGCTTCCGTTGACCTCACCGACATCGATCTCCCGTTCGTTGCCATCGGCGAGCACCGCAACCGCTCCCGCCGGGTCGGGGGGGATGGCGAGCACCCGGGCGAGGTCGTTGCCGCGCCCGCCGGGGAGGATCCCCATTGCCGCTCCGGTGCCGGCCAGGGCGCCCCCGACCTGCCCGATAAGCCCGTCGCCGCTCATCACCACCGGGATCTCGCCGGCGTCCGCCGCGCGCCGCGCCTCCCCGACGCCGTGCTCGAGGCTCCGGCTCTCAACCGTGCGAAAGACGATCTGGCGCCGCTCGAGCTCCTGCTCCACCTCGGGCAGCAGCTTGCGGGCGCGGCCACCCCCGGAGGACGGGTTGACGAGCAGGAGGTGCAAGCGCTCGGCGTTCACAGGATGAATCTATGGCCTCGGTCAACATAAGATCGCGGCGGTCAGCGGCCGCTAGGGCCGCGGCCGCGCCACCCAGTAAGTCCCGTCGCCGGCCGTACCGCTCTCGACCGGTTCGAGCCCGACCCGCGCGAAGCCGCGGCGGAGCACGGACTCGGGGGTGTAGAACGGCGTCGCCGGGCCGAAGGTCGCCGCGATCACGAAATGACCGCCCGGGCGCAGCACCCGGGCGGTCTCCGCGAAGAACGGAGGCATGTTGATCTGGGCGACCAAATCGAAGGAGTCGTCTTCGTAGGGAAGGTCGGCGGCGTCGGCGACGCGGAAGGCGACTCGTCCCTCGGGGTCGAGCCCGATCCGCGCCTGGGCGCGCCGGATCATCTCCTCGGAGAGATCGACGCCGCGGACCCGCGCCTGGGGGAACTCCCGCGCGATCAACAGCGCCGCGTCGCCGTGGCCGGTGCCCAGGTCGAGGGCTCGCTCGGGCGCGGGGTGGACGTGGAGGAGGGCGGAGGCAATCGGCGTCAGGTGCTCGGCGGAGGAGCGGGCCTCCCAACATGGGGCGAGGCGGTCGAACAGGCGGCGCATCGTTCCCCGCAGGAGTGGCCAGGCGAACGGCGCCCTGGCGATGACGACGTTCATGCCGCGGGCGAGGATCCGGATCCGCCGCGGCGGTTCTGCCTCGCGCTCGCTCGCTCTCTCGGGCAAGGTCGCGCGATGATCGCAGCCCGGAGTCGCCAGCTAGCCTTGGGGCCTTGACGATCTGGCGGGTAACAGGGCGGAGCGGCTGATGGCGGAGGTTCGCGAAGGCGACAGCGCCCCCGACTTCGAGCTCGAGGGCACCGGCTCGCGCACCTACCGGCTCGCCGACTACCGCGGCCAGGGGCTGATTCTCGCCTTCTATCCCGGGGACTTCACCCCGGTCTGCACCAAGCAGTTCTGCTCCTACCGCGACGACGGGGACCGGATCGAGGCGCTCGGGGTGCCGATGCTCGGGATCTCACCGCAGTCAGTGGAGTCGCACGAGCGCTTCGTTGCCCAGCACCGCATCGAGGTACCCCTCCTCAGCGATCCGGGGAAGCAAGTCGCCCGTTCCTACGGGGTGCTGGGACCCGGCGGCTTGCTGCGTCGCTCGATCTTCCTCGTCGACGCGGAGGGGATCGTCCGCTACCGCCACGTGGCGCTCTTCGGGCTTCGCTATCAGGACGTAGGCGACCTCGAGCGCGCGGTCGAGCGGCTCTCGTGAGCTCGGTCATGGCCGAGCGCCTCGAGCCCACGCCGTTCGCTGTCGACTCGTCCGGGATCGAGCTGGCGGGTGAGGGTGTGGGGGAGGGACCGCCGATCGTGCTCCTTCATGGGGTGACTGCGACGCGGCGCTACGTCGTCCACGGCTCGAATGCCTTGCCGCGGCGCGGCTACCAGCAGATCTCCTACGACGCCCGCGGTCACGGGGAGTCGGCGCCGGCCCCGGCGGGCGACGGCTACGACTACCGGGAGCTGGCGGCGGACCTTGGTCGTGTGCTCGAGAGCCAGGGGGCCGAGAGGCCGTTGCTCTGTGGCCACTCGATGGGCTGCCACACCATCGCCACCTACGCGCTCGAGCACCCCGACCGGGTCGCGGGTGCGGTCCTGATCGGGCCGGTGCAGCTCGGCCTGCCCGCTCCGGAGGAGATACTGGAGGCCTGGGGGCGGCTCGCCGACGGCCTCGAGCGGGGAGGGGTGGACGGCTTCATGGAGGCCTTCGAGGCAGACCTCACCGTCGAGGGCTCCTGGCGCGAGACCATGCTGCGGATCACCCGAGAGCGGATCGAGCTTCACCGACACCTCGAAGCCGTCGCCAGGGCCCTGCGCGAGGTGCCGCGCTCCGTCCCCTTCGACGGAATGGCGGAGCTCGGCTTCCTTGACCTCCCGGCGCTGGTGGTCGCCAGCCACGATGAAGCCGACCCGGGCCATCCCTACCCGGTGGGGGAGGCGTGGGCGGAGGCGATCCCGGGGGCTCGGCTGGTGAGCGAGGAGCCTGGCAGGGCGCCGCTCGCCTGGCAGGGAGGGAAGCTGGCGAGAGAGATCGCCGGCTTCTGCGAGCAGCCGGCGGTGGCGGCGCGCCTCAGCGGCTAGCTGGTCAGGCGCGACCGCGGCGACCGCTCCGCTTAAGTCGCTGCGGGCTTCGCCCTACGCTCCGAGATGGGGCGGCCTGGCGGTCGCTCAGCCGGATCACCAGGCGAAGCCCCGACCAGGTCTCGTCGATCGCGCAGACCTTGTTGTCGACAAGCTTGTTGGCGTAGCCGAGCTCGCGGGTGACGTCCTCGGTCATATCGGTTTCGACCCCCGACGAGCCCTTTGGCCAGGCGATCCAGAGCCCGCCTGCGGGGTCGAGCGCCCTGCGCAGGGTCGGCAGGCGCCGTTCCAGCTCGGCGCGGCGGGTGGTGAAGTAGACGACCACGTCGAGCGGCCCGGCGGCGCGGGAGCGGACCTGGACGCCCTCGGGCAGCTTCCCGAGCAGCCTCTCGAAGCCGTCCGGCGCCGCGGGGAAGGCGACGCGGTGGCCTCCCTTGATTCCGAGCTTCTTCGCGAGCGGGCTGCCGTGTGCATTGTTTGGGCGGGTCCCCATTCGAGGCTGAGGAGCGTAGGCCGTGTAGACGGCCTATTGACCAGAGCCAGCAGGGAGGGCGATTACCGAGCTGGAATCCGCCGCGAGCAGCCCGTCGTCGCGGGACGGAATGCGGGCATTCGGTTTGGAGGAGATCGCTATGTCGACGCTGGCGAACTCGGGCACGGCCATCCGGGCGAGGCAATCGGGAGTGCGTCGCCTGCGCCCACAGCCACGGCGCCTGGCGCCTGTGAAGAGATCGGGCCGTAATCGACGCAGCATCCCGCCCGCGCAGCCCAAAAAATGGGGATTGACAAGGGCGCCTGCCACATGGGAGGGTCGCAACCGGAGAAGGCGCTCGGTGCTCGGCCTTAGGGCTTGAGGGCCAGGCGAGCAACGGCTCATTCTCGATACGTGAGCCTGAGGGGAGGTTTCAGGTGATGCGGACTCTATGGACGCGTTTGCAGGGAAGTCGGAGGCGGACCGCGCAATTTGGAGTACTCGCCGCGGTCGCGCTCGTTGCGGTCGCCGTGTTGGCGCTGCCAAATGTATTCGCCACCCTCTCCAACAGCACCTTCGACGCCGGCGACGGGAACCTCGTCCTCAACGACGACGGATCCGGGGCTAACGAGGATCTCAAGGATTGGGAGAACATCGGAATCGACTGTCCCCCTGGGACCATCGTCGGCTGTGCGCTGGATCTCCAACGGAGCACGCAGGACAACTCGTTCGGGCAGGGCACCGATGAGAACGACGCGGTGCCCACCGTCACCAACGGAAGCATCCCGAACAACAAGAGCGACCTGACCCGCTTCTACGCGGCGGGTGAGGCGTCGCCTGTTGACAGCAACGTGTTGCTGTACCTGGGGTGGGAGCGGGTCCAGGAGCCGAACGGCACGACGAACATGGACTTCGAGCTCAATCAGAACGGCTGCAACACGCCCGATCCCACCGACGTTGAGGACTGCAGCACGAACGGCGTCACGCCGGACCGCACGGCTGGCGATGTGCTGATCAAGTACGACCTCGCACAGGGTGGCGACACGGTGGCGCTCGGCTTCCACACATGGGTCGCCACCGGCAACGATCCCAGCCTCTGTCAGCAGGGCGGCCAGGGCGGTGGAGGCGGTCAGAAGCCGCCGTGCTGGGGACCGGTGCACAGCTTGGGTGCCGATGGCGAGGCCTCGATCAATGCCACGCCGGTGACGGACCCGATCCCGCCGAACAACCCGCGCACCCTCGGCACGAGGACCTTCGGCGAGGCGGCGGTCGACCTGACCGATGCGGGGCTCGTCGCGGAGGGCGAGTGCGTGCCGTTCGCGAGCGCGTACCTGAAGAGCCGCTCGAGCGACTCCTTCTCGTCCGAGATCAAGGACTTCGTCGCCCCGGTGGCGCTCGCCCTTGACACCTGCGGGGACATCAAGGTCAAGAAGACCGACGACGCGAACAACGCCGTCGGGGACGTGGTGTTCAACGCGTACAAGGACGTCGCGCCGACCGGACCGCCCGATGGTGCAGGCCCGAATCAGGACGCACACGGCGTCGAGGACACCCTCGCAGGCTCGTGCACCACGGCGGCCAGCACGTCGCCGGGCCCGCCGGCAACGGTCAAGGGCGAATGCACGATCCCCAACCTGCAGCCGGGCAACTACTGGGTCGAAGAGGACCCCGCGACCGTGCCCCCTGAATACAGCGCGACCGCTGCGCCGAAGTACGTGACGGTGACGGCGGGCGGGACGGCGAACGCATTTAATCCACCGTTCGTCAACCCCCGCAAGCACAAGGTGATCGTGCTGGTCTGCCACGAGGGGACGAACGATCTGGTGAAGAGCGACGTGACCAACACGTCCAATACCAATGACACCAACGACTCGACGAAGAAGACGTCGCTGGAGAACCTCCCGGCGGGGTTCGGGGCGACCGAGGCGGATGTCTGCGGTCTCCTCGGCGCCAGCTACGGCGGGAAGGGCCATGTGCCAGACGACCCCTACCTCGTCGATATCGGGCAGTCACCTGAGGGAACGCCGCATCCCTAGCGGTCAGTAGTCAACTAAAGCGGGGGCAGGCACAGCCTGCCCCCGCTTCGCGGTTCCCGCCCGCCGGTACGCCCACCTAGGTTTCCCTGCGCCATCGGGGTTCGCCACCGACGGACTGGGCAGCGGAGTTCCGGAGTAGCCGGCCACGGCGGCAACTTACTGGCCGTTCATCCGCCTTCGTATGCTTCAGCCATGGAGATCGACGAGGGGCCCGGGATCCACTACGCCGCGGTTGCCCGCGGCACGCCCGTCTACTCCGCCGACGACGTCGAGGTGGGCAAGGTCGACGAGGTGGTGGACAACTACCGCGAGCACATCCTCGACGGGTTCGTGATCGAGACGCCGGACAGCAAGCTTCGTTTCGTCGACGCGCCCGAGGTCGCTCGCACCGCGGAGAGGGCGGTCAGGCTGAACATCGACGCGGAGCAGGCGGCCCAGCTGCCCCCGCCGGAGAAGGGCGCCCCGAGCTTCAAGCCACGCCGCGGGGGCCGCCT
Organism: Solirubrobacterales bacterium; assembly: GCA_050697055.1. Taxonomy (GTDB): domain Bacteria; phylum Actinomycetota; class Thermoleophilia; order Solirubrobacterales; family 70-9; genus CAVVYV01. Next base: position 3,269 of record JBOGZE010000135.1, on the reverse strand, counting down.
CAGCAAGATGCTCGGCGGCAGCTGGCGCAAGCACTAGCGGCTCAGACGCCGAGGCTGCGCTTCAGCCGCCTGGCGTTGTCCAGAGCAAAGCCCTGCCAGTCGTTGTTGAAGTAGGCGAAGACCTCGGTCTGACGGCGCCACTGGCCGAGGCGGCGGGCCCAGGTGTCGAGCTCGGAATCCGAGTACTTGCCCTTGCGGCCCCGGCGGCCATAGTGGAAGCGGATGAAGGTCCAGTCGGCGGTTCGCTCGTGTGACTGAAACGGCCACTTGGGGTGATCGCCGATCACCAGGGCGATCTTGTGATCGCGGAGCAGCGAGTAGACCTCCGCCGTGAACCAGCTCGGGTGGCGGAACTCGAAGGCGTGACGGCCCTCGGGCAGCGCCCCGAGCGCCCCCGCAAGCCGCTCGTCGTCGCGGTGGAAGTTCTCCGGCAGCTGCCAGAGCACCGGCCCGAGCCTGCCGGACGCGACCAGCGCCTCGAGCGGGTCGTAGAAGCGCTTGATATAGGGGCCGAGATCCCTCAGGCGCTTTACGTGGGTGAGGTAGCGGCTCGCCTTCACGGCGAAGACGAAGTTCTCGGGCGTCTGCTCGACCCAGGTCTGGACCGCGGTGGGGGAGGCGAGGCGGTAGAAGGTGCTGTTGACCTCGACGGTGTCGAACTCCTCCCCGTAGCGGGCGAGCCAGCGCTTCTGCGGAAGTCCCTTCGGGTAGAGGCGCCCTCGCCAGTCCGGATAGGCCCAGCCGGAGCAGCCGATCCGAACGGGACGGCGCGCTGCCACCACCCGCGCTAGCCGGCGCCGCGCCGGCGCAGCACAAGGATCGCGATGTCGTCCCGGGGATCGCCGCCGTGGCGCTTGATCGCCGCCTCCGCCAGCTTCGAGGCGACCTCGTCGGCGCTGCCGCCGCCGGCGCTCTCGAGCTGCCTCGAGAGCCAGTTCGGGTCGTCCTCGCCGCTGCGATCGCCGAGGTCGAGCATCCCGTCCGTGTAGAGGACGAGGGAATCGCCGATGCCGAGACGGGCGTCGACGTCGGCGAGGCTGGGCGTTGGCAGTGCGCCCAGGAGGGTGCCGGGCTCGCCGAGCTGGTCGACGCGGCCACTCTTCCTCAGCACCAGGGGTGGGGGGTGGCCGCCTAGGGCAATCGTCAGCCGGGCAGAGCCGCGACCGTTCCGCGGGGCCTGGATGCGGGCGAGGGCCGCGGTGCAGAAGCGAAGGTCGGTGCGCTCGCCGGTGATCGATTCGTGCAGGGCGCGCAGCACCTCGCTCGGGGCCCGCTCAGGGGAGGAGGCGGCGCGGATCGAGTGTCTCGCAAGCGCAGTCAGGGCGGCGGCCTCCGGGCCCTTGCCACAGACGTCGCCGATCACCGCGGTCCAGCGGCCCGATCCAGTCCGGAAGACGTCGTAGAAGTCGCCGCCGACCTCGTAGGCTTCTCCCGCCGCCAGGAAGTGCGAGGACGACTCAAAGCCCGCGATCTCGGGAAGCGAGAGTGGGCCCAGGCTGTGCTGGAGGACGGAGGCGATGTGCGACTGCTGCTCGTGCAGCCGGGCGTTGTCGAGAGCGAGTGCGGCGCGATCGGCAAGCCGCTTGGCCGTCTGCCGGACGGTCTCGTCGAAGGCCTTGGCCGGCCGCATGATCCAGAGGGTTAGGCAGCCGATCACGTGCCCGCGAGCCCCGAGGGGGAGGAGCAGGCAGGAGCGGAAGCGGTGGCGGTAGAGAGCCTGGCGTTCCTCCCCCTTGGTGATCTCGTTGATCCGCTCATCGGACAGCTGACGCCCGCTCGCGGTCGAGGTTGGCGCGCAGGCTCGCCACCCAGAGCCCCGCCACCGCGCCCGCGATCACGGTCAGGAGCCCGATCACGTATTCGGTCTGGTCGAGGTTCTGGTTCCAGGTCCCGGAGAGCAGCGCGAGGAGCAGGCAGAAGGCGCCGATCACCACAGTCTCCGGGGGCGGGGCGTTCAGCGCCGCGATCACCGGCGGGATCGCCAGGAGGGGGATCAGCACGAGCCCGGAGCCGATCCCGTCGAGGACGGCGATCAGGCCGGCTCCGGCCATCGCAAGCAGGGTGGTTGCGGAGAGCTCCTGGAGGTCGGACAGCGCTGCGGGCGACCTCACTAGTTCGGGTTGGCGCGCCACTACCTAATCGTAGGTGCGGAGAGCCCCGGGGGCCAGTCAGGCACGAACGTTCGTTGGCTGTCGCGTTCGCAACTACGCGGCTGAGGCCGAGAGGTTGTTGGCCTTGTACCGACGGATTTCGGCTAGCTGCCGTCGAAGGGCGCTGAGACGGGTCCGCACCTCCGTTCGCGGTAGCCCAGAGGCATAGTCGCGCACGGCTCGCCGCCAGATCGCGTATTCAGCGAGCTTGCGTCCGCGAGGCCTTTCGGTGTCAAGCAGATTCGTCACCTTGAGGAGGCCATAGCCGTCTCTGACCATCCAGGACGCACTGGGCGCCCATTTCCTCCCGCGCTGGTCGTAGATAGTCCCGGCTCCGGCGCGTCGACATTCTGCTTCCAGCAACGGCCGGTCGTCCGCGCGCAGAGTTATGTGAACCACCGGCACGTAGCCTTGGCCGTTTCTCACGATCGCCAGGGATCCGTCCGCAGTGATCAGGCCGGCGATATACGCGTTCCAGTCGGATTTCGCGGGTCGATGCTGTTCGCGGATTTCGTACGGCGCGCGTGTCGGATCGAACCGGCGTGCCGCCGAGAGCTGGAGCTTGAGGTAGCGCATCGGCTCCCAGTCACGATTCTTCTCGTACCGGGTGGGGTCATCGGCGACCCAGAAACGGACCGCTGCCCGCCAGATCGCGTAGTCATAGGACTTGCGACCGCGTAGCGGGTACGCGTCGAGGATCTCAATCAGACGGGCGCAGTCCGATTTGGCACACACCTGCCACGTGACCTGCGGCTTGGACGTCGCGCGTGCCTCCTGGGAAGTAACCGAGCCGATCCGCGTTGCTTTCGCGAGGCTAGCGATGAGGGTGCGATCATCGTCGCGAACGCAGAGCGTCATCCTGCATCGATGGTTCGCCCAACCAGCCTGGCGTGTGATGTTGAAGGAGGCCTCGCCCTCAAGGAAGCCGGCGAGAAAGCCACCGAGGGCGCTACCAACATGCGGATAGCCACCAGGGGGCATGCGTCCTCGTTGTGCTGCCGATGGGGCGACCCATGAACAGATGCTGACCATGTAGGCGGACGGAACGTACGTGTGGGGTATCCGCTTTAGTCCACCAGACGCTATATGTGGATCTCGCGGCCGGTGCCCTGCCGGCCG
>JBOGZE010000134.1:0-3121 GCA_050697055.1 Solirubrobacterales bacterium | reverse complement strand
TGGCCCTGGACCGTGCGTCGAGGCTCGCCGCGATTCGCGGCGATCCCAAGCTCGAGCACGAATGGGCTGCGACCGCGGATGAGATCAAGGAAGACATTCTCGAGCACGGACTCCGAGACGGTGTTCTGCGTCAGCACTACGACACCGACTCGCTGGATGCGTCGACGCTGCTTGCGGCGCTCTTCGGCTTTCTGCCCGGGGATGACGAACGACTCCGCCAGTCAGTCGAGGCGGTCTCGGATGACCTGACCGAGGACGGCTTCGTGCTGCGCTATCGGACCGGGGAGCTTGACAACGGCCTGTCCGGCAAGGAGGGGAGCTTCGTGATCTGCTCGTTCTGGTTGGTCTCGGCGCTTGCGATACTGGGCGAGTGGCAGCGCGCCCGGGACCTGATGGAGCGGCTGCTCCGCGTTGCCTCCCCACTCGGCCTCTACGCTGAGGAATTCGACCCCAACACTGGCCGCCACCTCGGGAACTTCCCACAGGCGTTCTCTCACCTGGCGCTGATCGAGGCCGCTGCCCGGATCATCGTCGCCGAGCTTATGCAGGAGTTTCGCTTGGCTGGCTCCTTCTCGGGGTCATCAGGCGGAGGGGGTGGGATTCGTATCCGCGAACGACCTAACGGCCCCTAACCGGAAGGCGCGGAGGCTTCCAGGTTCGCCCGAGATTGAGCGCCGGCCTACTCAACACCATCATCGCGTTGGTCATCCTGGCCGGCGTGGCCTGGATCCTCTACCGGCCGAAGGTCCAGGAGTCGGACACCTACAAGGGCACGGTGGTGCCGCTGGCCAGCATCATGGACGTCGGCTTCATCGTCTTCTCGCCGATCATCATCCTGCTGGTCGGCTGGGGCGCCCCGTTGGCGATGTTCGGGCTTTGCCTGCTTGGGATCCTCACCGCCTACGCCTTCTCCTACAACATCCGCCACTACGAGCCGCTGGTCGGCAAGCCTGACGCGCTGCACGCGTGGGAGTCCTCGGCGGACTGGGCGCTGATCGCCGCTTCGATCGTCAACAACTCCTACTACGCCCTTCTGCTGACGACGCTGGTGCTGCTGCCGTTGGGCGATCTCTACTCCGTCGGCCTCGCTGCCGCCACCGCCGCCGCGGTCCTCGGAGTCCTCGCGATTTACGGCTACGCGAAGGGCCTGGCGGCGCTCAACGAGGTCGGCAACAGGACGACCGCGTTCAACCTCTCGGCGATCACCGCGGTGCTGGTCGCTTTCGCCGTTTACAACATCCAGCAGTTGGTCGGGGGCGACTTCCATTGGCCCGACTACAACCCCACCGAGGACGCCGACACGCTCCGCAAGTTGCTCGGACTCTTCGCGCTCGTGCAGGGGTTCGAAGCGTCCCGCTACCTCGGCGCCTACCTCTCCGCGGACAAGCGGATCAAGACGATGCGCGCCGCTCAGTACATCGCGTCGGTGGCGTTCGTCCTGTTCATCGCCCTCTCGCTGGTCCTCTTCGCCACCGTCGAGGTTCCGAGGAACGCGACGGCGATCTTCGCGGTCTCCGAGCAGGTCAGCGTCTTCCTTCCGTTCTTGATCATGGCCGTGGCAATCGGCAGCCAGCTCTCGGCGATCGTCAATGGGGCCGAATCCCGCTCCGACCTGCTGACCCAAAAGCTCGGCGATCGCGTACCCAGGCGCTGGACCATCCCGCTGATCCTGGTCCCGTCGATCCTCCTCGTGCTTGTGGCCGACGTCGACTCGGCGGTGGCGCTCGCCTCCCGGACATTTGCCCTCTACTACCTGCTGCAGGCGTATATCGCCGGACGACTCGCCTGGCGGGCCAAGAGCTGGGGATGGGTCGTCTTCTTCATCGGCATCGGGTTGGCGATGGCCGCAACAGCGGTATTCGGAATCCCGAGCTCGGTGTAAACACTGAGCGGCTAGCGCGGCTCGCGAGCCGGAGCCGAGGCGGGTGGTGCCTCGCGCCCGGAAGAGGTGGAGCGCAAACCCCTCGCGGTCGGCGCGGTCGGGCGCGCCGCGTGCGTAGTCGCCACGGACTCGATCCGGGGGCGGATCACGGATGAACCGGCGCGCGGATGACGCGAGCATGCGGACGATCCCGATGGAGGTAGCGTTGAGCGCGATGAAGGCCGCAGTCGTCCACGATTTCGACGGACCCCTGGCGATCGAGGAGGCGCCGATCCCCGAGCCGGAGGCCGAGCAGGTCCTGGTCAAGATCGAGGCGTCGGGCCTCTGCCACACCGATATCCACGCCGCGCGCGGCGAGTGGCCGGTGAAGCCGCAGTTGCCGTTTATCCCCGGCCACGAGGGGGTCGGGGTGGTCGAGAGCGTCGGCCCCGGCAACACGCACGGGCTCGAGGTCGGCACCCGAGTGGCGATCCCGTGGCTGGGATACGCCTGCGGCGACTGTAAGTACTGCAACAGCGGGCGCGAGACGCTGTGTCCGTCTCAGCTCAACACCGGCTACTCGATCGACGGCGGGTTCGCCGAGTACGCCGTCGGTTACTCCCGCCACGTGGCCCGGGTTCCGGACGGGATCGATCCGGTCCACGCGGCGCCGCTCACCTGCGCAGGGGTGACGACGTTCAAGGCGGTCAAGGAGTCGGGCGCGGACTCCTCGAGCCTGGTCGCAGTGTTCGGCGCGGGGGGGCTCGGCCACCTGGCGATCCAGTACGCGCGGATCACCGGCGCCTCGGTGGTCGCCGTCGACGTCAACGACGAGCGGCTGGCCACCGCGACCGAGCTCGGCGCCGAGCACGTCGTCAACGCCGCCGACCAGGACCCGGTGGCGGCGATCCAGGACCTCGGCGGCGCCGACCAGGCGATCTCCACGGCGGTCAACCCGGTTGCCTTCGAGCAGGCGATCGGGGCGCTCGCCCGCGGCGGGACGATGGTCTGCGTCGGGCTGCCGGCCGAGAACGAGCTTCGCACGCCGATCTTCGAGACAGTGCTCGGCGGGCTGACGATCCGCGGCTCGATCGTCGGCACCCATCACGACGTGGAGGAGGTCTTCGAGCTCCATCGGCGCGGACTGACGCGCGTCTTCCACGCGGAGCGCGAGCTCGACGACGTCAACACCGCGATCGAGCAGGTGCTCGACGGGACCGCGGAGCAGCCGCGGCTCGTCTTCCGGCTGCAGCCGGCGGC
>JBOGZE010000133.1:0-2295 GCA_050697055.1 Solirubrobacterales bacterium | reverse complement strand
ACCGCCAAGCTGGACGGCGACGAGTGGGTGCTCAACGGGACCAAGGTCTTCATCTCCAACGGCGGGATCGCCGATGTCCACGTGGTCGTCGCCACCGTCGACCCCGACCTCGGCCACCGCGGCCAGGCCTCGTTCGTCATCCCCAAGGGCACGCCCGGCCTCCGCCAGGGAAAGAAGGAGACCAAGATCGGTATCCGCGCCTCGCACACCGCCGAGGTCGTCCTCGAGGACTGCCGGATCCCGGTCGAGAACCTGCTCGGGGGGATGGACAAGCTGAACAAGAAGCTCGAGCGCGCCCGCTCGGGCAAGACGAGCGGCTCCTCCAACGCGCTCGCCACCTTCGAGATGACCCGTCCGGTGGTCGGGGCCTCGGCCCTCGGCATCGCCCAGGCGGCCTACGAGTGGACGCTGGAGTACCTCGCCGAGGTGACCGTCGAAGAGGGCACCCCGGCGCTCGAGGCGCAGCGGATCCAGCAGGTGCTGGCCGACGTCGCCACCGAGATCGACGCCGCCAGGCTGCTCGTCCAGCGCGCCTCCTGGATGGGGCGGAACGGCATCCCGATGACCGGCGGCCAGGGCTCGATGTCGAAGCTGAAGGCCGGCGACGTCACCATGTGGGCGACCACCACCCTGATGGATCTGGTCGGCCCCGACGCGCGGTCCACCGACTGTCCGCTGGAGAAGTGGTTCCGGGACGCGAAGATCTACCAGCTGTTCGAGGGCACGGCCCAGGTGCAGCGCCTGGTGATCTCGCGGATGCAGGCGCGGGAGTACCAGGAGCGGCTCGCGGCGGCGGCCGAGATCGCGAAGGACGGGGCCGCGGCGACCAATGGCGCCTCGGCCGACGGCGCCTCGGCCGAGGGCAAGCCCGCCCCGGCTGCGGCATAGCCCCGCCGGCCCGGCTGCTGCAATCAAAGTTACGTCGGCGCGGTCTTACGCGGGCAAGCTTGAAGGATGCTGAACGGTCTCCGACTTCCGATCGCCCTCGCCAGCTTCGGTCTGGTGGCGCTGGCCGGCGCCCTCTCGGCCACGACCGCGCCGGGGCAGGACCTGCAGGAGCAGCTCAACGAGACCGAGGAGAAGCTGTCCCGAGTCGAGTCCCACGAGGGGGTTCTCACCACCCGGATCTCGCACGAATCGGCGCAGCTCTCGCGACTCCAGGGCGAGGTCGCCGATCTTCGCAGTCGTGAGGCGGCTGCGGCCGCGGAGCTGGCGGCGAAGCAGGCGGAGCTCTCGGAGGCGCAGAGCCGGCTCGAATCTCTGAGGGCGCGGCTGCAGAGCGCGATCACGATCCTCGAGGACCGGCTGGTTGCCCTCTACAAGTCAAGCGACCCTGATGTGCTCACGGTGCTGCTCTCTGCGCACGGCTTCGACGACCTGCTCGAGCGGACCGAGTACTTCCAGCGCATCGACGACCAGGACAACGAGATCGTCGCCCGGGTTCGCGACCTCCGCAACCAGATGCAGGAGACCGTGAACACGGTGAAGGCGGCCCGCAACGCAATCGCGGAGCGCAAGGCCGAGCTGGAGTGGACGCGGGCGAAGCTCGAGCGGCGCACGGGCGAGCTGGCGGCGGCCAGAAGGCAGCATCGAGCCACCCTGGCCGAGGTCCGCGATCAAAAGGAGGTGCTCGAGGGGGACCTCTCGAAGATCTCGGCAAAGATCCAGGAGCGGCTCGCGGGGCTCGGGTCGGTTCTGCCGGCGGGTCCGATCAGGGCCGGATCCGGCGAGTTGATCTGGCCGGTCAACGGACCGATCACTTCGGGGTTCGGGATGCGGTGGGGGAGGATGCACGAGGGCATCGACATCTCCGCCCCCACCGGCACGCCGATTCGCGCCGCGAAGTCGGGAAGCATCGCGTTTGCTTCCTATAGCGGCGGCTATGGGAACTACACCTGCATCACCCACGGCGGGGGCCTCGCCACCTGCTACGCCCACCAGTCGAGCTTCGCGCAAACCAGTGGCTCGATCAGCCAGGGGTCGATCCTCGGCTACGTGGGCAGTACGGGCCACAGCACTGGCCCCCACCTGCACTTCGAGGTCCGGATCAACGGCGAGGCCGTCGACCCGCTCGGCTATCTATAGACATCTGCCCCATGGTGGGCGTAGTCGAAACGCCAGCCCCCTCGTTACAGTCGTGTGCCGATCCGGCACAGGATTTGAGCCGTGACGTCGCGGGTAGTAACAGCAGGTCCAGGGCTGGAGGCCGACCGACGGTGATTCGGAACAGAGCAAAGACAGCCGAGACCTACATCGCCGGCCTGGGCGCGAGCGGAGCCCTAATGGCCGGGGCTC
>JBOGZE010000132.1:0-1881 GCA_050697055.1 Solirubrobacterales bacterium | reverse complement strand
ACAGGCATCGATTTGGCCGTCGTGCGCTTAGTTGCAGGTCGAGGTTCCCGGAGGCCTCGTTAAACACCGGGACCAACCAATACGTGCGGACCATGAGTTCGCCCTCGCCGCTTAGTTAGTAGCTAGGCAGTGAGAGTCGGCCCTCCGTCGCCCGAGTGGAGGGGCACCGGCTTCAGAATCGGGCTCACCCGGGCGGCCCGTCCCGACCGCCGGGGGAAATTCAAGGGACTTGGCTCCCCGGCATCTCCCGCCGGCAGCGGAGGTCGGGGAGCGAGATCAAAGCGCCGGCTATACCGGTAGACGCTGAGTGCTTCGGCGCCGAACACGTGGGTTCGAATCCCACCGGCTCCATTACCCCTTCAGCTTGGGGCAAGGACGTGCCCGGCGGCGGGGCTCACCTTGCCGTCGAGGACCTCGAGGTAGGCGTCTTTGAGCGCCTCGGGGCCGCGGCCGTGGATCACCTCGAGCCAACCGCCGGTCCACTCGGCGAACGGGTGCCAGGCGTCTGTGACCCGCTGGTCGAGGTCGGCGGCGCCCCAGTCGGCGCCCCGCTTCTTGATCCGGACGGGGGCGAAGAAGAAGGCCGGCTTCGGGCCGGGTAGGTCAGAGCCGCCCTCCAGTTCCTCGTGGTGGGTCATCCCAACCGCGCAGCTGTAGGCGAGGTCGTCGCCGTAGTGCTGGTGCACGGCGCTCCGCACATTGGCGCTCCCCGACATGTCGACGTAGACGGCCTTCGAGCGCGGCAGCGAGCCAATCTCCTCGTAGGGAACGACACGCGAGTAGACACCGGTCTTCTCAACGAAAGCGGTGTTCCGGGGGGAGGTGAGCCCGATCACTTCGATCCCCTCGCGCTGGGCGAGGAGGAAGGCGGCGGAGAGCGCCGTCTTGCTCGAGGCGCTTCCGATCACGATCGCCTCGGCGCCGAAGAACCCCTCGTCGGCGAGGAAGTCGTCGATCAGCCACGAGGTGAAGAACAGGGGCCATAAGAGGATCTGCTCGTCCTCGTGCTCTGGGTCGTAGACGGGGTCGGTATCGACCGCGCGATATCCCTGGTAGGCGGAGGGGAGGTGTGCGCGGTGCGGCGATGCGTCGACGAAGCCGCGGCGGTCGAAGCGGTCGGGCTCGATCACCAGGCGGCTCGATGGGGGCAGATAGCCGTAGACGCGGGTGCCCACAGGGAGCTCGTCGTTGGCGGTCTCGGCGACCTTGGCGAAGCCCCAGACCGGAATTCGGCCCCAGCCGCCCTCGGCTGGGAAGAACCACCAGTAGTGCATCGCTTCGCCGAAGACGCCGTAGGTGATGTTGTTCGAGGTGAGGCCGAAGGAATCGATTTCGAGCAGCGCCTGCCCGGACTCGAGCCTCGCCGGATCCCGGTCGACCATCTTGAATTCGTGAAGGTCCTTTCGGTTGACCAGGAAGTCCATCGCGTACGCGGAGCCTACCCGGGCCGGACCGCTGGCAGACTGAGCCCCGATGATCGACTCGCCCCGCGCTCAGTTGGTGCTCCGCCGGGCGCGCTCGATCCCCGCCGGGCTGGTCACCACCTACGGGGACCTCTGCCCGGAGGCGCCGCGCTTCGCCGGCGCGGTGATGGCGGCCTGCCATGACCCCGGCGTCCCGTGGCAGCGGATCGTCCGCGCGGATGGGTCGCTGGCCAGAGGCGAGCCACAGCGCCGCCTGCTCGTGCGCGAGGGGGTGCCGTTCCGAGGCAGGCGGGTCGATATGAAGCTGGCGTGGACTCCACCGCAGGACTGGGCCGATGCCATAGGCTGACGCCGTAGCTGTTCAGCTCGCATCAAACGGGAGGCGAATGTTCAGCAGCGCCAGAACCAACATCACCCTGCTCGTTCAGCGGCGGGAGCCCTGAGGCTCACGCACCCG
>JBOGZE010000131.1:0-4298 GCA_050697055.1 Solirubrobacterales bacterium | reverse complement strand
GCGGGCCCGCCGTCAGCCCGAGCGCGCTCGAGCGCGCAATCAGGGAGCAGACCAGCGCGTCGAAGGAGTTGTGGTCGGACTCCGCCAGCGCCCGCTGGGGATCGTCGAGCTCCAGCCGTCCAAGGCGCCGCTCGATCTCGGCGAGGAGCTCCGGCAGGCGCGCCGCTCCCACCTTGCTCTTGTAGCCGGCTGCGTTGATGCCCCAGGAGCCCAGGGCCGGCGCCGGATAGACCTCGACCAGCTTGCCGGTGCCGGCGCGGTCGATGGGCTCGCCGAGCGCCGCCAGCCGGTCGAGCAGGAAGGCCGCCCGCATCGCGACGACGCCGATCAGGTCGGTGGAGACGCTGAGGGGGCGACGCACTCCGTCGCTGATCAGCTGGCGGTCGGTGGCGCGAAAGCTGAGGTGGAAGCGGTAGGCGTCCTGGTCCTGGCCGCGTCCGGGCCAGCCGAGGCGATCGCGGTGGGCGGCGATCGCCTCGACGAATTCATCGGGCCAGCCGAAAGGCGCGTCGACGCCGACCTTGTCCGCCCCCGCGATCATCTCGAGCAGCGCATCGTCGTCGAGATTCGATTGCAGCGCGATCACCTCGGCGCGACTTCGGCCCCAGCCGATCAGGCAAGCGCTGGTGTTCTTCGGCTGGGCGGCAAGGTCGATGCCCAGGGTCCGCATGGACGCGATCGTATGCGGGCATACGCCAGCGGTGGAGGAAATTCTTCCCGGCGTCCAGCATTGGACCGCCACCCATCCGAAGATCGGGATCGAGGTCAGCTCGCATTGGGTCCCGGGAGCGGGGGCGCTGATCGATCCCGTGTTGCCGCCGGACGAGGGGCTGGGCGCCTTCCAGGAGCAGCCCCCGGATCGGGTGCTCCTCTCCAACCGCCACCACCTCCGCGACTCCGAGCAGCTCGCCGCGAAGCTCGGCTGCAGCATCCGCTGCTCGCGGCCGGGCATCCACGAGTTCGAGGGCGGTCCCGCCGTGGACGCGTTTGACTTCGGCGACGAGGTGGCCCCCGGGATCGAGGCGCTCGAGGTCGGAGCGATCTGCCCCGACGAGACGGCGCTGCTGCTTCGCGACGCCCGCGCCCTGCTGATCGCCGACGGGGCCATCCACTACTCCGACAAGCTCCAGTTCGTCCCCGACTGGCTGCTCGGCGACGACCCAGACTCGGTCAAGCTCGGCCTACGCGACTCCTACTCACGCCTGCTCGACCGTGACTTCGACAACCTCCTCTTCGCCCACGGCAAGCCGCTGATCGGCGGCGGCAAAGAGGCCCTGCGCGGCTTCTGCGCCGCGTAGCTCGTACGCTCCCGCATCCCATGGCGCGCGGCGACCTCGAGATCGGTGACGAAAAGCCGGACATCGCCGCCGCCGGCGGGGTGGTGCTGGGGCGCGGCGACGATGGCAAGATCCGGGTGGCGGTGATCCATCGCCCGAAGTACATGGACTGGTCGCTCCCGAAGGGGAAGCTCGAGAGGGGGGAGGGCTGGATGGAGGCTGCGCTGAGGGAGGTGGAGGAGGAGATCGGCTATCGCTGCGAGGCCGGCGACGAGCTGCCGCCGGTCTCCTATCTCGATCGCAGGGGCCGCCGGAAGCTGGTCCGCTACTGGATGATGGAGCCGATCGAGGGGCACTTCGAGCCCCACGGCGAGGTCGACGAGCTGCGCTGGCTGACGAGGCGGGAGGCCGACGAGCTGCTCACCTACGAACACGACCGCGAGCTCGTCCGGAAGGCGGTCCGGAAATACCGCTGGCGGAGGCTGCGGGGCTTGCTTCCCTCGCCCAGGGCGCCATTTCCCGCTTAAGACGTCTTCAGCGCGCCGCCTAAGATGGGTGGAGCAATGGCAGAGCTCCTCGAAAAGGCAACCTTCGCGGCCGGCTGCTTCTGGCAGGTCGAGGTCGAGTTCCGGAACACCGACGGCGTCAAGGACGCCGTGGTCGGCTACATCGGCGGCTCAACCGAGCGGCCGAGCTATGAGGACGTCTGCACGGGCAGGACTGGTCACGCCGAAGCCGTCGAGGTGACCTTCGATCCGGACGAGGTCTCCTACCAGGAGCTGCTCGACGTGTTCTGGGGCCTCCACGATCCCACCCAGGTGAACCGCCAGGGACCGGACGTGGGCACCCAGTACCGGACCGCGGTCTTCTTCCACACTCCCGAGCAGGAGAAGCAGGCGATCGCCTCGCGCGAGCGCGAGCAGGCGAAGCACGACAAGCCAATCGCCAGCGAGATCGTTTCCGCCGGCACCTTCTGGCCGGCCGAGGACTACCACCAGCGTTACCTCGAGAAGCGCGGCCTCGCCACCTGCAAGATCTAGCCTCTCGCCAGCCGGCGAGATACTCTCCCGCCGGGGAGATGGGATACCTGATCAAAGCGGGAGTGGGGCTCGCGCTGTTCTTGGGTGGCGTCGTCCTTTTCAACTTCCAGCTGCAGGAGCTGCTCGACATCGGCACCTGTGCCTCGGGCAATACCCCCTACGTGATTGCCCAGCCCTGCCCGGAGGGAACGGGGACCTCGATCCTGCTGCTCTTCGCCTCCGTGATCGGCGGGCTAATCGGGGCGGCGATCTTCGCCTTCCGCGGCGACCCGCCCTGGGGGAAGCAGCGCTCCTTCGGCCTCTTCGGGTTCGGCACCCTGGCCTGGGGGATCTTCTTTGCCGGCACCGGGCTGGCGCTGCTGCTCGGCGGGCCCTACGGTGAGGCCACCGACCCGGCGACGGGTGCGGTAGTCGGCAGGCCCGACAGTCAGCTCGGCGCCACGATCACGGCCATCACCTTTCTGGTCATGGGCGTGCCCGCTCTGCTGATTGGTCTCTTGGGATTGGCGAAGAGCTTCGGTGGTCGTGACGAGCGGCCCTTGGCCGCGCCGGGATCGACGGGCGCGGGGGCGGCCAGCGGGGTGATGGGGCGGATGCGCGCCGGGCTCGAGCAGACTCAGGCCGTCCAGGGGATCGGCGCCCGGATGCAGTGGGGCTCTGCCGGGGGTGGCCGCACCTCGTCGGCAGATGCGATCGGCAAGCTGGAGCGACTGCAGAAGCTGAAGGAGTCGGGAGCGATCACCGACACCGAGTTCGAGCGGGAGAAGGCGAAGATCCTCGCCGAGCAGTAGCGGCCGGCACCGGTGGGGTCGTGGGTGTCGGGCCGTCGGTGAGCATCTCCGGATCGGATTGGACAGCGGCAGGTCTCTACGGCTGCACCAGCGACGGGGCGCTGCGGGTCACGATTGGCTCCGAGAGCTTCGATGTGCCGGTCGACTGCGCGCTTTAGAGGGACCCCGAGCAGTAACCGGCGCATCGAACCCGAGGAAATGCAGGGCGAAGAAGCGCAGCCAGGGGCGGCGCGCCCGCGCCCGGCGCTGCAAGCGGAAGGCCCGGCGCTAGCTCCCATCGATAGCCTCGCCGCGTGGTTGCCGGGCCGCCCCGAGGACGCGACGCCGACGTTGTCGTGGTGGGCGCCGGGCTGGCGGGTCTGGTCGCCGCTCGGCAGCTGACCGCCAGCGGCCGCTCGGTGCTGGTGCTCGAGGCGCGGGAGCGGGTCGGCGGCCGCACCGTCAACGCCTCGATCGGGGCCGGCAAGGTGGTCGAGATGGGGGGCCAGTGGGTGGGGCCGACCCAAGATCGGGTGCTGGCGCTGGCGCGGGAGCTGGGAGTGGAGACCTTCCCGACCTACTACCAGGGGCGGAACCTCCTGCAGCTGCGGGGCAAGCTCCGCACCTACAAGGGCACGATCCCGCGGCTCGGGCCGCTTGCGCTGCTCGACATCGACCGGGTGCGCCGGAGGCTGCGCAAGCTCGCCGGCGGCGTCTCGTCGGAGGCGCCCTGGAGCGCCGCCCAAGCGGAGGAGCTCGACTCGCAGACCCTCAACACCTGGATCGCCAGGCGCACCCACACGAAGCGGGCGCGGGCGTTGCTGGAGGTGGCGGTCGGGACGGTGATGGGCACCAGCAGCGCGGAGCAGTCGCTGCTCTCGATGCTCTCCTACGTCAGCTCCGCCGGCAGCTTCGATGCGCTGATCGACACCGAGGGCGGGGCCCAGCAAGACCGCTTCCTGGGTGGCTCGCAGGAGATCTCGATCAAGCTGGCGGCGGCGCTAGGCGACGCGGTGGTGCTCGAGACCCCGGTTCGCGGGATCGCCCAGGACGGGGCGGGTGTGGTGGTCGAGGCGGAGGGGCTGACGGCCAGGGCCCAGCGGGCGATCGTGGCGGTGCCGCCGCCGCTGGCGGCGCGGATCGCCTTCTCGCCCTCGCTCGGCGGCCAGCGCGATCAGCTGCAGCAGCGGATGGCGGGAGGGGCCCTGACC
>JBOGZE010000130.1:0-2676 GCA_050697055.1 Solirubrobacterales bacterium | reverse complement strand
CGTCGGAGCTGTCGACTCCTCGGCCCTCGGCCCGACCGCGCGCGAGGAGGAGCCTCACTTCTGGCAGCTCGCCGGCCTCGTCTCCGACGTCGAGGACCGCAACCGCACCCTGTTCGAGCTGCTGGTCGAGCTCGAGGAGCGGCTCGGCGTGCACGTGCCCAGCTTCTCCGCGAGCACCTGCGTTTACAAGGTGATGGGCGCCCCCAAGGTGCTGGGGGCCTACTACCCCGACCTCTCAGACGAGCGCTTTGAGACCGTCGCTTGCTTCGGCCACAACCGCTACTCGACCAACACCTGGCCCTCCTTCAAGCGGGTGCAGCCCTTCGCCGTCCTCGGCCACAACGGCGAGATCAACACAATCGAGCAGCTGCGCCAGGAGGCGCGCATGCTCGACGTGCCGATCCAGCCGGGCAACTCGGACTCCCAGGACCTCAACCGCACGGTCGAGACGCTGGTCCGCCGCTACGCGCTCAGCCTCGCGGAGGCGATGGAGACGGTGGTGCCGCCGATCGTCGACGAGATCCGGAAGCTCCCGAACGAGCTGCACTCCTTCTACATGTACCTGCGCCAGGCGATGGGCCCCTTCGCGCAGGGCCCGGTGGCCTTGATCGCCCGCCACCACGACGAGTGCGTGTTCTCGGCCGACGCCCTCGGGCTGCGTCCGCTCTGGCAGCTGGAGACCGCCGACGACTTCGTCTTCAGCTCCGAGCCCGGAGTGGTCTCGGTCGACGCTTTGACCGGTGAGCCGAAGCCGATGGCTCCCGGCGAGAAGTTCATGGTCCTGATCGATCGCAAGAAGAAGCGCTCGACCCTGCATCCCCACGAGGAGATGCTGCGCGAGGTCCGCAAGCGCTGGCTGGCGCGGACCGGGGCCGAGGGGGTCGCCGGCTATGACCGGGCGCTGAACACAGGCGGCCCGCTCGAGGGCACCGAGGTACCCGGCTACTCGGAGGCCGGTCCCGCGGAGCCGGTGAAGACCGAGGACCGGGTGCTGGCTGGCTTCGGCTGGCAGCGCGATGACGTCAAGCTCGTCCAGCAGATGGCCTCCAACGGCGCAGAGCCGATCGGCTCGCTCGGCTACGACGGGCCGCTGGCGGCGCTCTCGCCGGAGCGACAGAACCTCGCCGACTACTTCAAGGAGACCGTCGCCGTGGTCACCAACCCGGCGATCGACCGTGAGCGCGAGATCGAGCACTTCTCGACCCGCAGCGTCTTCGGCTGCCGCCCGGCGCTCGATGATCCCGCCACCGACACCCTCTCGATCGAGACCGACTTCCCGGTGATCCTCGGCGGGCATCACGACCTGGCGCCGCTCTCCGACAAGGATTACCGCCGGATCGCCAAGCAGGAGGGCACCTATCTGCTCGAGGACCTATGGGAGGAGTTCGGCGATCGCGCCAAGGCGCTCGACATTGCCCTGCTCGAATCCGAGACGACCCAGGGGGCGATCGAGCGGCTCAAGCAGGAGGCGGTGAAGGCGGTCGCCGACGGCACCGAGCTGCTGGTGCTCACCGACCGCACCGTCTACGACGGCGGCCGCCGCTACCTCGATCCGCACCTGGCCACCTCGGCCGTGGACATGGCGCTGAAGCAGTTCAAGGTCGACTTCGGCGAGAAGAACCTGCGCCGGCGCTGCTCGCTGGTGCTGCGCTCGGCCGCGCTCCGCAACGTCCACGATGTCGTCCTCGCCCTCGGGCTGGGCGCCAACGGCGTCTGCCCCTACGTGATGGTTGAGGTGATCTGCGTCGACGACTACGACCACGACGTCGCCAACCTCTGCTCGGCGCTGCGCAAGGGGATTGAGAAGGTGATCTCGACGATCGGCACTCACGAGCTGCGCGGCTACTCGCGCCAGTTCTCCTCGATCGGGATCAAGCCAGAGCTCGCCGAGATCTTCCAGACCGAGGCCTTCGCCGCCTCGGACTCGGGGGGCGCAGGCTTCGCCGAGCTCGACGCCGACGCCGACGCCCGTCAGAAGATCCTCGCGGGTGACGAGGAGTCAAAGCCGGCCAAGACCTTCCGCTTCTACCCGAAGGTCTACAAGGCGGCGATCGCCGCCGCCAACGGCACCGCAAGCTTTGCCGAGTACTCCCAGAAGGTCCGCGACCTGGAGGCCGAGAACCCGATCTCGATGCGTCACATCATGGATCTGAAGAGGGAGCCCGACCGCGAGCCGGTCGACCCCTCCTCGGTCGATGCCGGCGTCGGCCACCACGACTACCCGATCGTGATCAGCTCGATGAGTTTCGGGTCGCAGTCCGAGCCGGCCTTCCGGGCCTACGCCGAGGCGGGCAAGGCGATCAACATCCTCTGCATCAACGGGGAGGGCGGGGAGATCCAGGACATGTACGGCCGCTACCGCAAGTGGCGCGGACAGCAGGTCGCCTCGGGCCGCTTCGGCGTCTCGGCCGAGATGCTCAACTCCTCCTACGTCGCCGAGATCAAGATCGGCCAGGGCGCCAAGCCCGGCGAGGGTGGCCACCTGCCGGGCAAGAAGGTCTCCGAGAAGGTCGCCGCGGCACGCAACGCCTCGCCCGGGACCGACCTGATCTCACCCTCGAACAACCATGACCTCTACTCGATCGAGGACCTGGCGGAGCTGATCGACGAGCTGAAGACTGTCAACCCGGACGTACGGGTGTCGGTCAAGGTCCCCGTCGTGCCCAACGTAGGCAC
>JBOGZE010000129.1:0-4692 GCA_050697055.1 Solirubrobacterales bacterium | reverse complement strand
ATCCGGCTGATTTCGCCTTCGACTTCGAGGAGGCGGAACTCTTTGTGCGTGAGGAGCCGCTCGACTTGGAGCGCGGCGTTGTGCTCTTCTTGGCGGCGGTCTTGCGCCCGCCCGAGCGCGACTTCGTCGCGGTGCCTCCGCTGGAGCGCGACTTGGTCGCGGTGCTCCCGCTGGAGCGCGAGCCGTCTGAACCGGAGCCGCCGCTGGGGGCGGTGGCGGGACGAGGTGCCGGGGTCGCCGCCGGGGCGCTCGTGGAGGCCGCCTTGGTCCGCCCCCCGGTCACCTTGACGAGTGGCTCGAAGCCCTCCTCGCGGAGCGCCATCAGCGCCCCCACCGCCACCGCAATCGCGGCGGCGAGGCCGAGGAAGATCCCAATCTTGAGGTCGCCGGGATTGGCGAAGAAGCGCCACAGGATCAGCAGGACGGCGAGGGAGCCAAGTGCGGCGGTACCGGCCCCGCGGGGGACGCCGCCGAGGTTGAGCCGCTGACCGGAGGCGGCGAGGCCGCCGAGGGCAACCCCCGAGACCGCCGCGAGGGCGATCAGAAAGCCGGAGAAGTCGGGCAGGGCATCCCAGGCGCTGACCCCGGTCTCCTCCACCGATGGCGCGTTGGGGACCTCGCCGACCCCCGGGACGTTCTGGGTGCCGCCGGTCGAGATCTCGACCCCGCCGCCGAACCAGTGAAAGAACATGAAGATGAAGAGGGCGAGGCCGCCGACGGCAGCGACGATCTCACCATTCCGAAGCCGTGAGAAATCCAAGTCAATCCTCCGTTATCGGGTGCGGGCCGCGAAGGGGCCCGCACGTGGATGACGCGGCCGGGATTCAAGCACTCCTGCGGGCGTGATTCAGCCGGATGCAGCGGTTTTGGCAGCTCGCTCCCGAGCCGCCTGGACCGTGTTCGCGAGCAGCATCGCGATCGTCATCGGACCGACCCCACCGGGCACCGGGGTGATTGCCCCGGCCACCTCGCGGACCGCATCGAAGTCGACGTCCCCCACCAGTCCTTCATCCGTTCGATTCGTGCCGACGTCGATCACGGTGGCGCCGGGACGGACCATCTCGGCGCCGATCAGCCTCGGCCTGCCGGTGGCGGCGACCAGGATCTCCGCCCGCCGGCAGACCTCGCCGAGGTCCGGGGTGCGGCTGTGGCAGATGGTCACTGTGGCGTCGGCCCCGAGCAGCAGCGAGGCCAGCGGCCGGCCGACGAGGTTGGAGCGCCCGACGATCACGGCCTCCTTGCCTGAGGGGTCGGTTCCTGCGGCCGCCAACAGCTCCATCACCCCCCCGGGCGTGCACGGCACCAGCCCCGGCTCACCGCGGGCGAGGAGCCCGGCGCTCGCGGGCGTCAGCCCGTCGACGTCCTTCCCCGGGGAGATCGAGGCGACCACTGCGGCGGCGTCGACCGCCTCGGGCAGCGGCAGCTGCACCAGGATCCCGTCGACCTCCTCCGCGCCGTTCAGCTCCGCGACCAGCTCGAGCAGCTCGGCCTCCGAGATCGAGGCGCCGGGCTCATGGTGGATCGAGCTGATCCCGGCCTCCTCGCAAGCCTCGCGCTTTCGCCTCACGTAGATCGCCGAGGCCGGGTCGTCGCCGACCAGCACCGTGGCAAGCCCCGGCGGCCGGCCGAGCTCGGCGGCCAGCTCAGCGACCTCGTTGCGGACCCGCTCCCGGACGCCCTGCGCCACCGCCTCGCCGTCGATCACCCGGGCGCCGATCAGCTTGCCTTTCGGAGAGGGGCGTAGTCGGCCATCAACTTTCGCTCGACACCCTCGTCGGCGAAGCGGACCACGATCACCCCGCCGGGCTCGACCGAGGTGACCACCCCCTCGCCGAAGCTGGCGTGGACGACGTCGTCGCCGGTGGCGAAGCTGGGCATCGGACCCGGGGCCGCGGCGCCCTGGCCGCCCAGCGACCAGCCGGTGAGCGCCTGCTCCTCGGTCCCCTCCCGCTCCACAAGCTCCTCGGGGATCTCGGAGAGGAACCGGGATGGGAAGCCGGTCTCGCGGCCACCGAACAGGCGCCGGTTGCGGGCGTGAGTGAGCCAGAGCCGCTTCTTTGCCCTGGTGATCCCGACGTAGCAGAGGCGGCGCTCCTCCTCTTCGTTTCCCTCCTCCAGCGAGCGCGAGTGCGGGAAGACGCCCTCCTCGCAGCCGATCATGAAGACCGCCTCGTACTCGAGGCCCTTGGCGTTGTGGAGGGTCATCAGGGTCACCTTGCTCTCGTCGCGGGCAAGGTCGTCCTGCTCGGTGTAGAGCGAGATCGCCTGCAGGAACTCCTCCAGTGGCGGCAGCTCGGATTCCCCCTCCACCTCGCGGTTGGCGTCGAACTCGCCCGCCACCCCGACCAGCTCCTCCAGGTTTTCGATCCGCCCCTCGGCCTCGATCGTCCGCTCGGCCCGGAGGGTGTCGAGGTAGCCCGAGCGCTCCAGCAGTGCGCTGAGCAGCTGGGCGACCGAGCTGGCGGCGAACTCGGACCGCAGCCCCTCGATCAGCTCGGCGAAGAGGCCGACCGACTTGATCGCCGCCGCCCCCAGCCCCGGGACGCTCTCGGGCTCGCGGGCGACCTCCCAGATCGTCCGGCCGGTGGTGTTGGCGTGGGCGCGCAGCCGTCCCTGGCTGGTGTCGCCGATCCCGCGCCGGGGCGAGTTGATCACCCGCGAGAAGCTGACCTCGTCGGCGGGGTTGACCAGCAGGTTGAGGTAGGCGATCGCGTCCTTGATCTCTGCCCGCTCGTAGAACTTGGTGCCGCCGATCACCTGGTAGGGAAGCTCGTAGCGGACCAGGATGTCCTCCAGCACCCGGCTGTGGGCATTGGTCCGGTAGAAGACCGCGATCTGCTCGCGGTCGAGCTCGCCCTCCCCCACCAGGCCCTCGATCTCGCCGGCGACGTAGCGCGCCTCCGCGTGCTCGTCCTCGAGCTCGGAAACAGTGATCTTCTCGCCCTCGCCGAGGTCGGTCCAAAGGTTCTTCACGCGGACGCTGCGGTTGTGGGAGATCACCGCGTTCGCCGCCGAGAGGACCGTTTGGGTGGAGCGGTAGTTCTGCTCGAGCTTCACCACCGCCGCTTCGGGAAAGTCCTGCTCGAACTCGAGGATGTTGCGGACGTCCGCGCCCCTGAAGCCGTAGATCGAGTTGTGGGTGATCACTTCATTCGCGATGAAGTTGTGGGTGTTCTCGATGTCAAGGTCGTAGACCGGTCTATCTAGCGGAAGCGTCTCGACCGACTCAACGAGGTCAAACGATCCATCCTCTGCGAAAACCACCATCCCCGGGCGGACGGACGCTGCGCGACTGAATGGAAGGGAGTTGCCCTGCCCCGGCTCCTTCTTCCCTAATCGAGCCGTGAACTGAACCGAGGGCCCAAGGGCATCTTGAATCTGCTGTAGCCGCTCGGACAGCTTGGCGTAGCTCTTGAAGGCGGATTCGTAGCGCCAGCCTTTGGAGCCCTTGCGTGCCGGACGAACATTCAGCCCCAACCTTTCGAGAGTCTCCTTGCCTTCGTCGTCGTAACCGAAGATCGAGATCCGATGCATCGGGATTGGCCCGCGATGGTCCCCGCAGAGGCACACGTTCAGACGCCGTCGATGACCGGTCGCCGCCTGCGCAGCGAAATGCGGACTGCCAAAGTGGAGTCCCTGGTCGAATAGGAGACTCTGCCCTGCTCTTTCGGTGTCGACCCGCTTGAACACTTCGTCGATTAGCTCTTGGTTAGCCACGAGCCCGTTCGCCGTGGCGGTCTTCCTCGCGTTGAATGGCACCAAAGGGAGGCCGTAATAGGTCGAGAGGATCGTCTCCTCCTTACGGGCCTCCGATTCCGTGTCGTGCATCGAAATGACCCACGCGGCATCGGCTCCCTCTTGCATGCAGCGGTGCGCAAGCCCGATTCGCTGCTTCTTCCTAGCGTCTGTGTAAACAGAGGTCGTCCCGACGCGAAACCCCTTGGCCCGCTTCCACATCAGGTAGGTCCAGTGCTTCTGCGGCGTGAGACCCAGTCTGTATCCGGCGAAGTGTGTGTGCTCGTAGCTCGTCGTGAGTTGCCGACCGCTCGCGGTCGTTATCTGAACTCCGCCTTTCCTTAGGCTGCGGTGCGTCCGCAAGACCCGCGCGGGACGGAAATCGCCGCTTCCGTAGCCGGAGAGAACCTCGTCCCCGATCACGATGTCCTCGACAGCCTTCTTTGACCCGTCAGCCATCGTGATCTGAGTCCCCTCGAGGACACACTGGCTGTCGTCCCCGACCACCGTCAGGTTCCCGTCCTTGCCGCAGAGCAGCTGCAGGAGCCGGTACTGGGCGTGGTTGGTGTCCTGGTACTCGTCGACCAGGACCCAGCGAAAGCGCTCGCGGTAGCGGCGGCGGACGTCGTCTGCCAGCTCGAGGACGTTCACCGTCCTCATCAGCAGGTCGTCGAAGTCCATCGCGTTCGATTCGAGCATCCGGCGCTCGTAGAGCCGGTAGGCCTGACCGACCATCTCCTCGAACGGCCCGCCGCCGGTAGATCCGGCCGCGGTGTTTGTGGCGGCCGATTGATATGTCACGGCGTCGATCAGCTGGTTCTTCGCGTCCGAGATCCGGGCCCGGACCGCCCGCGGCGGATAGCGCTTGGTGTCCACCTCGAGCTCCTCCAGGCAGCGCTTCAGCATCCGCAGCGAGTCGGCCTCGTCGTAGATCGTGAACCGGCTGGTGTAGCCGAG
>JBOGZE010000128.1:0-11237 GCA_050697055.1 Solirubrobacterales bacterium | reverse complement strand
CCATGGGCGAGTCCGGTTGGACCTCGACCGGCGACTCGGATGCCGCCCAGCAGGCGCTCGGCGAGCTCGGCATCGATCCGAGTCAGGCGGAGGTCGAGCAGAGCAACCAGACGATCGACCTGCGCGGGAGCGGCCACCGCAAGCAGGTCGAGGAAGTCCTGCGCGAGCACGGGATCGACCCAGATAAAGAGGGTCAGACGATCGACGCCTCCAAGGTTCCGGGCCTGCCGAAGGCGCTGCTCTCGGTGCTGATGGGCGGCGGGCTGCGGATCCCGAACGCCGGCGGCTTCGGCGGCGGGATCTCGGGCCCCGAGCAGGACCCGCTTGCAGTGGTCGAGCAGCTGGCGAGGCAGCGCGACGCCGGCGAGATCACCGACGCCGAGTTCGAGGCGCACAAGAAGCGCCTGCTTGGGGCGTAGCTACTCGATCGGGAACGGGCGCGGCGGGAAGATCTTCGGTAGCCGGGCCAGCTGGCGAAGCGACCCGCGCGGCCGAACCCGCCGGCGGAGCATTGCCCGCCGAGCGTCGTGCCCGCGGGTCGCGATCTCGATCCAGTCGGCCCAGGTGGTCCTCAGGGTGACATCGGCCTTCGGAGCCATGCCCTGCTCGGCGCGGGTCGAACCGTTGTCGATGCTGACGTAGTACGGCGCCGCGTCCTCGAATCGCCACTGGATCGTCACCGGGCGGTCGACCTGATCGGTGTGGGCCGAGCGGGCGATCACCTCGAAGAGGATCTGCTCGACCTCGGGGTCGCACTTGGGCTTGCCGTTCGGCTCGCCGAGGATACCGGCCTTGAGCAGCTTGATCTGGCGCTCGGCCCGCTCGCGGTGGGGCATCTCGGGATCGAACGGGTAGATCCCGGGCGGATGCTCGTCCAGCGGGTAGCCGGTGGCGCGCCACTTCTGTTCTACCGAGCGCATCCCGAAGGCGTAGATGTCCTCGAGGGTGAAGCCATATTCCGTGGTGTAGCGCTCGTCCCAGCCCGGCGGCACCATCACCGCCAGCGTGTAGGGGAGGACCTCGCGGAGGACCTCGGAGGCGGCCGCCTTGCACTCCTCCGACTCGGCGAACAGCTCGGAGAGGACCTTGACCCCGAAGCCGATGTGGCGCTGCTCGTCTCGCGAGACCTTCTCCATCCCGAAGCTGAACCCCGGCAGGGTCTCGCCGTTGGCGAAGAAGTCCTCGATGAAGTGCTGGGCGGGCTGGGCCATCGCCGCCTCGACGATCATGTGGTAGAGGGTGATCGCCTGGGCGAACTTGGGCAGGGAGCGGTCGTGGCGGAGCTCCTCGGCCATCGTCTCGAGCCGGTCGAAGACGCCGCGGTACCCCCAACCGAGCTGCGGGTGAGTGGAGGCCAGGGTCTCGGAGATGCTGTCGCCGACCCCGATCACCTCCTTGAAGAAGCGGTGGAAGAAGAAGCTGTGGCGCGCCTCGTCCACCTGCTGGGTGGCGAGGAAGTACTTCTGCTCCTCCTTCGGCGCGGCGTCGATGTAGGGGGAGAGGCCGTCGGTGACCGCGTCCTCACCGTAGAGGAACATCGAGTAGAGCCAGAGCGCCGACTTGCGCTGGATCTCGCTCAGCGACTCCCAGCCGGCCTTATCCGCGGAGAAGTCGATCTCGCTCGCCTTCCAGTTGCCCTCCTCCCAGCGCCGGTAGAGGTCCTGGTAGCTGATCTGCCCGGCGAGGTTCTGCTGCGCGACCGACATCTCTCTTCCTCTCGTCCGACTCTGGGCCGCCTCTGTCCCCGGTAAGATAACTAACTGACCAGTCAGTTAGGGGGAGATTCTTTCTGTGACGTCGATCACACAGCGCTCGAAGACCGGCGGCCCGCGTCGCAGGATGGCCGCCTCGGATCGCCGGCTCGCGATCCTCGAGGCCGCCCGTGCGGCCTTCGCCGACGGAGGCTTTCACCAGACCTCCCTCGACGCCGTCGCCGAGCGGGCCGGGGTCTCCAAGGCGCTGATCTACGAGCACTTCGACTCGAAGCGCGAGCTCTACCTGGCGATGCTCGAGATGCACGTCGAGGAACTTGTCGAACGGGTGACCGCCGCGGTCACCGCTGCCGACCAGCCGGAGGAGCGGCTGCACGCCGGGCTCGAGTCGTTCTTCGGTTTCGTCGAGGAGCGCCGCGGGGCGTGGCGGATCATGTTCCGCAACCCGGGCGACCCCGACGTCGCGATCTACATGGAGCGCCTCCGCGACGGCGTCGCCGCCGCCGTCGTCGCCCTGATGAGCGAGGAGGCAAAGCGCGCCTTTCCCGACGCGCCCGAGCGCGAGCGGATCATCCAGATGGTCGCCCAGCAGCTGGTCGGGGCGATGCAGTCGCTGGCCGACTGGTGGGATCTCCATCGCGAGATCCCGCGCGAGCAGGTGATCCAGGGCGCGATGGACTTCGTCTGGTCGGGGCAGGAGCGACTCAGCCGGGGGCTGCGCTGGGAGCCACCACCGGCCTGAGGTTCGCCAGGAGGCCCGCCTCGCTGGGTCGAGCCTTACCGCGCCCCTCTAGCTCTTCGGGCTTGTCCAGGGCGCCGCGAGACGGCGCTCGAGCTCGCCACCGAGCTCGCCGGCGGCGATCCGGGTTTGCTCGAGGGTGTCGCGGTCGCGCAGGGTGACGGTGCCGTCCTCCATCGTCTGGTGATCGACTGTGACTCCCCAGGGGGTGCCGATCTCGTCCTGGCGCCGGTAGCGCTTGCCGATCGAGCCACCGGTGTCGTACTCGGCCGGCATCAGGGTGCGGAGCTCCTCGTAGATCTCGCGGGCGCGCTCGGGCTGGCCGTCCTTGTTGACCAGCGGCAGCACCGCCACCTTGATCGGGGCGAGGCGCGGATGGAGGCGCAGCAGCACTCGCTCGCGCCCCTCGACCTCCTCGGAGTCGTAGGCGTCGACCATGAACGCGAGCAGCGCCCGGTCGGCGCCGGCGGAGGGCTCGATCACGTAGGGGACGTAGCGCTCGCCGCTGGCACTGTCCACGTATTCGAGCTTTTCCCCCGAGAACTCGGCGTGCTGCTTGAGGTCGAAGTCAGTCCGGTTGGCGATCCCCTCGAGCTCCGACCAGCCCATCGGGAAGAGGTATTCGATGTCGGAGGTGGCGGCCGAGTAGTGGGAGAGCTCGTCGGGGCCGTGCTCGCGAAGCTGCAGGTGGTCGGCGCGGATGCCGAGCTCGGTGTACCAGCGCATTCGCTCCTCGATCCAGCGCTTGTGCCAGTCGGGCGCATCGGCCGGGGGGACGAAGAACTCGATCTCCATCTGCTCGAACTCGCGGGTGCGGAAGACGAAGTTCCCGGGGGTGATCTCGTTGCGGAAGGCCTTGCCGATCTGGGCGATCCCGAAGGGCGGTTTCTTTCGCGCGAACTGGAGGACGTTCTTGAAGTTGACGAAGATGCCCTGGGCGGTCTCGGGTCGCAGGTAGACCTTCATCCCCGTCTCCTCCGAGGGGCCCATCAGGGACTCGAACATGAGGTTGAAGTGACGCGGCTCGGAGAGCTCGCCGCCGCACTCCGGGCAGTGGATCTCGCCCTCGGCATCCTCGGCGCCCAGTTGCTCGGTGCGCAGGTCGTGCTCGCGCCAGCGCTTCTTGCACTCGCCCAAGCACTGCACCAGCGGATCGGTGAAGCCCTCGAGGTGGCCGGAGGCCTCCCAGGTCTTCGGATGCATGAGGATGGCGGCGTCAAGCGCCACCATGTCGTCGCGCTCCTGGAGCACGGCGCGCCACCACTCGGCCTTGACGTTGTTCTTCAGCAGGACGCCGTAGTGGCCGTAGTCGTAGGTCGACGCCAGCCCGCCGTAGATCTCCGATGACTGGAAGATGAAGCCGCGCCGCTTGCAGAGCGCGACGATCTCCTCCAGGGTCACTTCTTTCGACTCGGTGGCCATTCCCCGGCTCAGACTAGCCAGGTGCCCGGCCCGGATGGCGTCCCCGCACGGGCTCATCCCGCCGCTCCGCGATACTTAGCCGATGCCGATCTACGAGTACCGGTGCGATAACGGCCACGACTTCGAGGTCATCCAGAGCATGTCCGATGACCCGGTGAAGGCCTGCCCGGAGTGCGGGGCGCCGGTAGAGCGCGTATTTCACCCGGTCGCGGTCCACTTCAAGGGCTCGGGCTTCTACTCGACCGACTACGCCGGCAAGGGCAAGGCGGGAACCGGGGCCTCGAAGGACGGCGAGTCGAGCTCCGACGGCTCGGGGGAGTCGAAGGATTCCAAGGACTCCGGCGGGGACGGCAAGGGGAAGCAGAACGGCGGCGAGAAGACCGCCAATACCAGTTCCGGCACCGACTAGCTCTAGGGCGAACAGGTGGGCTCTTGCTTCGGCGCTCCGCCGGTGAGCTCCTCCACCGCCTCCTCGCACTCCCCCTGGGAGATCAGGAGGCTGCCGCCGGGGCCGGATGCGGAGGGCTCGAGGACGTTGGTCTTGCCGCTGCCCCCGAAGATCGCGGCGATCGCCAGCTGCGGGAGGGTGAAGCCGCCCATGTCGCTGATGAACGCCCTGGGAGCGTCCCAGCCGATGAAGGGGCCCTTGATGAAGTTGATCGGGAGCCGCAGCGGAGAGGTGAGTCGGCCCTTGACCCCGTTGAGGACCAGCTGCTGACGCTCGGCCCGGTCGCGGTCGTCCTCGGATGGATCGCAGCGGTTGTAGCGGAGGCGGGCGAAGGCGAGCGCCTTGTCCCCCTCGAGGGTGTGCTCGCCTGCGGTCAGCTTCAGCGAGACCCCGCCCTGCGTCTTGCCCCCGTCGACGTCACCGCAGACGACCGGGCCCTTGCCCCTGCCGTTGCGGGGCACGTCGACGGTGACGCCGCCGAGGGTGTCGATGAAGTCGGCGAAGCCGTCGAAGTCGACGATGATGATGTGGTTGATGTCGATGCCGAGGAAGTCCTCGACGGTGTTGATCGTCGAGGCGGCGTTGCCCTTCGGGCTGTTGGTGTTGCAGGCGAGCGAGGCATTGATCTTCTGCGTGCCGCAGTCGGGGATCGCCGCGTAGGTGTCGCGGGGAATCGAGAGCTTCCGGAAGGAGGTGAGCGAGGCGTGGAGGACGATGATCGAGTCCGCGCGCGGAGGGCCCTGGCCCTCGCTGCCGGCGGCGTTCCGCTGGGTGCTGCCGCGGCGGTCGCCGCCGAGGATGAGGATGTTCTGGCCCGCCAGCAGGTCGGGCCCGCCGGCCAGCGCCTCCTTGGCGGGGTCATCCAGCTTTCCCTTCTGGATCTGAGCCGAGATCGCGAAGGTAAGGAAGCTGAGCGCGATCCAGGCGGCGATCGCGATCAGGACCCAGCGCAGCCAGCGCCGCCAGCCGCTGCCGCCTAGGCGCGAGAGCCGCTCGCGGAGGCCGCCCCCGGAGGCGCCCCGGAGGCCACTCAGCCCCGGCTTGCGAAAGCGATCGAGCAGGCTCGGCCGGGAGCGGTAGACCCGGTAGGTGGGCTTCTCGCCCTTGCCGTCCTTGCCCGCCCGCTTCGGCGCCTCGCGTCTCTCGCCGGAGCTGCCGCCCTTGCCGTAGACGGTGTACTCGGGCTTCTCGGGGGGCTCGGCTTTCTCGGGGGGCTCGGCTTTCTCGGGGCCCTCGGCCTTCTTGGGGCGCTCGGGCTCCTCGGGCCGCTCCGGCGGCCGTTCCTCTCCCTGCGGAGACATGGGATATCAATACTTGCGCATGCCGCCGACGATCGACCGCCACCGCCCTTGACTCCGCGCGAGACGATCGGCGTCGACCTCGGCGGCACCAAGATGCTGGTCGGAGTGGTCGATTCCGAGCAGGGGATTCACTACGAGAGCCGCGAGTCGTCCACCGGCTTCAGCGAGAAGGAGGTGGTCGACGAGCTCGCCCGCGAGCTCGAGGAGGCGCGGGAGGCGCGCCCGGGGGCGCTCGCCGCCGGCCTCGGGATCCCGGCGACGATCGATCGCGAGCGGGGGGTGGCGATCAACGCGGTCAACCTCGAGATCACCGACGTGCCGCTGCGGGACATCATGCGCAAGCGGGTGGGGATCCCGGTATTCCTCGACAACGACGCCAATTGCGCGGCGCTCGCCGAGTATCTCTACGGCGCCGGGCAAGGCACGGAGAACCTGGTCATGCTCACCCTCGGCACCGGTGTCGGCGGGGGCCTGGTGCTGGGCGGTCGGCTCTTCCACGGCTCGACCGGCGCCGCGGCGGAGCTCGGGCACATGGTGATTGAGGCGGACGGACCGCGATGCCAGGGCAGCTGCCCGAACCACGGCTGCCTGGAGACCTTCGCCTCGGGCACCGCCCTCGCCCGGGAGGGCACTGCCGCGGCTGCACGGGAGCCCGGCTCGGCTCTCGGCCTTGCCCTGGCGAAGGGAGAGGGGGTGAGCGGGAAGACGGTGACCGAGGCGGCAATCGCGGGCGACGCGGTGGCCCGGGAGGTGATGGCCACCGCGGGGCGGAACTTGGGCGTCGGCCTCGCCAGCCTCGCCAACATCTTCGACCCGGACGTGATCGTGATCGGTGGCGGCGTCTCGGCCGCCGGCGACCTGCTCCTGGAGCCCGCCCGGGAGGAGCTCCGGGCGAGGGCGCTGCCGCCGATGAACAAGACTCCCGTGAAGCTGGGGGAGCTCGGCCCGGACGCCGGGATGATCGGGGCCGCGGCGATGGCGCTGATCGAGCTCGACTCGGCGAACGCAGGGTAGGAGAAATGCCCGGCAAGCTCGTCGTCTGCCCGACCCCGATCGGCAACCTCGAGGACATCACCGCCCGCGCCCGGCGGGCGCTCCACGACGCCGACGTGATCGCCTGTGAGGACACTCGCCGGACGGGGCTCCTGCTCGAACGGCTCGAGATCCAAGCGCTGCGGATGGTGTCCTACCACGAGGGCAACGAGGCCGAGCGGGCCCGCGAGCTCGCCCAGCGGATCGAGCGCGGCGACACCGTCACCCTGGTATCCGATGGCGGCACCCCGGCGATCAGCGATCCGGGCTACCGGCTGATACGCGCCTGCATCGACCGCGACCTCGAGATCGAGGTCCTCCCGGGCCCGTCCTCGATCATCACCGCGCTGGTCGCCTCGGGACTGCCGACGCACCGCTTTCGATTCCAGGGCTTCCTCCCCCGCCGCACCGGCGAGCTAGAGCGAGTGCTGCAGTCGGCCGACACCCTGGTCGCCTTCGAGTCGCCGCGGCGGCTGCCGGACTCGCTGGCGGCGCTCGCTCAGCTCGCCCCCGACCGGCCCGCGGCCGTCTGCCGGGAGCTGACCAAGCTCCACGAGGAGGTCGCTCGCGGCACACTCGGCGAGCTCTCCCGCCGCTTTCGGGAGGAGGCGCGCGGCGAGATCGTCGTCGTGATCGGCCCCGGGGTCGAGGGAGGCACCCCCGACATCTCCTTCGCCGTCGACGCCCTCCGCGGCCTGGTCCGCGCCGGCGCCCGGCCGCGGGCGGCCGCCAGCGTCGTCTCGGCGCTGACCGGGGTGCCGGCCAACGAGCTCTACCGGGGGATCACCGGGCGCGATCCGCGCCGCTAGCGGTCCTGACCGTCGCGCGCGCTACGGTGGTTTTTGAGCGGTATGGCCAAGCGCGAGCCACGCATGGTGTCGCTGGGCTACGGGAAGCTAGCCCGGGCGGATCGAATCTACGCGCTGGTGCCGCTGGATCCGAAGGACCGCGGCGAGGGGCGGCGCACCTACGTCCACGTCGATGGCATGGCCGAGCCTATCGTCGCCTCACGCTCTGAGCGGGCGATCATGGCCGACATCGAGGCGGCCCTCACCGAGGCCGCCGGGATCCCGCGAAGGCGCCGCTCCGCGAAGGGGCAGGAAAAGCTCCTATAACCCTGCTCTAGGCTCACGTCCTCGTGAGCTTCTACGTCACCACGCCGATCTACTACGTCAACGGCGAGCCCCACTTGGGGCATGCCTACTCGACGATCGCCGCCGACATCCTCGCCCGGCACATGCGCCAGCGTGGTGAGGACGTCTTCTTCCTCACCGGTACCGACGAGCACGGCGAGCCGGTAGCCCAGGAGGCCGAGCGCGAGGGCGTCACCCCACGCGAGCTCGGCGACCGCTACGCACCCCGCTTCAAGGAGATGGCGGCGAAGATCGGGGCCTCCAACGACTTCTTCATCCGGACCACCGACCAGGGCCACATGGACCGGGTCCAGGAGATCGTCCAGCGGGTCCACGACAACGGCCACGTCTACGAGGGCCTGTACGAGGGCTGGTACTGCCCTCGCTGTGCCGACTTCAAGGGCGAGCAGGAGCTGGGTCCCGGCAACACCTGCCCGATCCACAAGATCGAGCTGACTCGCGAGAAGGAGGACAACTGGTTCTTCCGCCTCTCCAGCTTCCAGGAGGATCTCGAGCGGCTCTACGCCGAGCGCCCGGACTTCGTCCAGCCCAACTTTCGCCGCAACGAGGCGCTCGCCTTCATCCGCCAGGGCCTTCAGGACGTCTCGCTCTCGCGCCCACGGCTGAAGTGGGGCGTCCCGGTTCCCTGGGACACCGACCAGGTGATCTACGTCTGGTTCGACGCCCTGCTCAACTACGTCACCGCGCTCGCCTACGCCCGCGATGGAGAGGATCTGACCGCCGAGTTCTGGCCCGCCTTCCACATCATTGGCAAGGACATCCTCAAGTTCCACGCGGTCTACTGGCCGGCCTTCCTGATGGCGGCGGAGATCGAGGTGCCGAAGCGGATGTTCATCCACGGCTACCTGCTGATGGAGGGGCACAAGATGTCGAAATCGCTCGGCAACGTCCTCGATCCGGACGAGGTGATCGCCAAGTTCGGCGCCGACCCCCTGCGCTTTTACTGCTTCCGCGAGGTCTCCTTCGGCCAGGACGGCCAGATCTCGCCGGCGGGATTCGAGTCCCGCTACGAGACCGAGCTCGCCGACCAGTACGGCAACCTCGCCAACCGGACCCTGGCGATGACCGAGCGCTACCGCGATGGGCACGTACCCGAGGCCGAGGTGGATCCGGCGATCGCGGCTGACTTCGAAGGCGCGGCAGAGCGGGTCCGCGGGCTCCTCGACGAGGCCCAGCTGACCCAGGCGCTGGAGGAGATCTGGAAGCTGGTCCGCCGCCTCAACCAGTACGTGGAGGAGACCCGTCCCTGGGATCTGTCCAAGGACGGGAGCGAGTCAGAGCGTCTCGATCAGGTCCTTTTCACCCTGGCTGAGGGGCTGCGGGTGACGACCCTGCTCCTTCACCCCTACATGCCGGAGACCACCGGCCGGCTGCTGGAGGCGCTCGGGGAGCCGTCGCGGGAGCTGGCCGAGCTCGGCTCCCGGGAGGGCGGCCGGCAAATCGAGCGGATCCCGCCCCTGTTCCCGAAGCTCGAGCCTGAGCCCGCCGCCTAGCCAAGACTTGTTAGCGTTCGGGTCGGCTTGAGGATCAAGGGACTCAGGACAGGGATCGTCGTCGTGGCGCTGGCGCTCGGGCTGTTGCTGCCCGGCATCGCGGCCGCCGGTGGCGGGCCGACCGCGACCAAGTCAGGTGCCCTGGTCAACTACGTCAGCACGGGCAAGCTGAAGATCGGGAAAACGATCTCGATCGTGATCGTCTGCTCGACGGACTGCAACGTCGATACGACGACGGTCGTCAAGGGCCCCCGCTTCAAGGACACCGAGAACGTCAGCGGGCCGCTCACCGCGAACGTCCCCGGAGGTCCGTTCTTCAAGCCGAACGGGCCGCTGCTGAAGGGGATGAAGGCCCACCCCGGCAAGTACACGGTCAACAGCAGAGTCACCGCCACCAGCCTCACCACCGGCGCCGTCGAGACCGAGTCGCGCACTTTCAAGCTGAAGCGGTAGCGCCCAGTCGCGCGCCTAGACTCGGCGGCGTGGTCGATACCCACGCCCACCTCGGGCTCTGCCAGCCCGATGACTCCGATCTGGTGATGACCGCCCGGGAGGCCGGGGTCCGCCGCGTCCTCAACGTCGGCCTCGGCGAGGACTCGAACCCGGCCGCGGTCGCGACAGCGAAGGAGTACGACGAGGTCTTCGCCTCGGTCGGTCGCCACCCGAACGGCGCCGGCGGCTTCGACCAGGCGGCGGCGGAAGCGATCGAGGAGCTCTGCGCCGAGCCCGGCGTGGTCGCGGTCGGCGAGACCGGACTCGACTACTACCGGGACCGCGCCGATCCGGAGGACCAGCGGCGGGCCTTCGCCGCCCAGATCGCGATCGCACGGAGCACCCGGAAGCCGCTGGTGATCCACCTCCGCGACCGGAACGGCTCCGAGGATGCGGTCACCGAGGCGTTCGCGACCCTGGAGGCCGAGGCGGACGGCGTAGAGGTGATCCTGCACTGCTTTTCGGCCGGTCCGACCTGGGCCGAGCGGGCCGCCGAGCGCGGCTGGTACTGCTCCTTCGCCGGCAACCTCACCTACCCGAAGTCGGACGAGCTCCGGGAGGCGGCGCGGATCATCCCCGACGAGCGGATCCTCGCCGAGACCGACTCACCTTTCCTGGCGCCGCAGCCGGTGCGGGGCAAGCCCAATCAGCCCGCCAATGTGGTCGCCACCGCCGAGCGCCTCGCCGAGGTGCGCGCAACCGACTACGAGCAGCTCGAGCGCCTGGTCGAGGCGAACGCCGCCCGAGTGTTCGGCTGGTAGGACGCCCAATGTCCGCGACCGGCAGAGGGGGGAGGAGCGCGCGGCCGGCGCCGGGGCGGCGCCAGCGCCGCCTCGGCCAGAACTTCGTCAGTGACCCGAACCTTCTGGAGACGATCGTCCGCGAAGCCGCCTTGGAGCCCGCGGACGTGGTTCTGGAGGTCGGCGGAGGCGGTGGGGCGCTCAGCGAGCGGCTGGCGCCGGCGGTCTCCTGCCTGCATCTGGTCGAGATCGAGGAGCGGCTGCGGCCGGAGCTCGAGCCTCTGGCCGAGGAGGCGGGAAACGTCAACCTGGTCTGGGGCGACGCGCTCCGGATCGACCTCGGCGCCCTGCTTCCGCCTCCCACCAAGCTGGTCGCCAACCTCCCCTACTCGATCGCCACCCCGATGCTCCTGCGGACGATCGCGGAGCTCCCGTCCCTTACTGGTTGGCTTGTGATGCTCCAGCGCGAGATCGCCGAGCGCCTCCGGGCCTCGCCGGGCGGCCGCGAGTACGGGTCGCCGAGCGTGCTGGTGCAACTGGCCTGCGAGGTGACCCTGCTGCGGACGGTCGACCCGGCCGTGTTCACACCGCGACCGCGGGTGGAGTCGGCGCTGGTCCGGCTGCGGCGCCGCGGCCCGGCGGCGCCCGACGCCGTCCGGGAGCTGGTCCGCGACGGCTTCGCCCACCGGCGCAAGTCGCTGGCG
>JBOGZE010000127.1:0-10699 GCA_050697055.1 Solirubrobacterales bacterium | reverse complement strand
ACGGTGGGGAGCTCAACGTCGTCCAGGTCGAGAAGGGCAACCCGGCGGAGGTGCTCCGTGAGCTTGCGGAGCGAGGGGATGCCGACTGATCGGACTTCGGGCTTTACCTACCTCGAGCAGGTCGACGCCTGGGAGTGCCCCGAGGGGGAGCGGCTGCATCGCGTCGAGACCGACCAGCGGATGCGGCTTGCTCGCTACCGCGCTCGCGCCCACGTCTGCAACTCTTGCCGCCTCAAGGAGGCCTGCACCGACTCCGACAGCGGGCGCGAGATTGCCCGGCCGCTCGACCCATGGCCGCACTCCGAGGCCGGGCGTTTTCACCGCGGCATCGCCCTCGCCATGGTGGGGTTCAGCGTGCTGGTGATCGGCGCCGGAGCCGGCCTCAACCGGGGACCCGCGGAGCTGGCGGTGCTGGGCGGCGCCCTCCTGTTTTCGACCATCATCGGTCTATTTCTGCTCGCCGACTTTCGCTCGGCGCCGTCCGGGTTCCCCTGGCCCGAGGGGTCCACTACCAGGAGCGCAAGGCGCGCATCCGCGAGATCTTCTTGAACTGGTGGCGAGCGCTGGCGTAACCGCGTCGTGAACCGAGCGATGGGCTCAGCCGACGGCGACGATGATGATCGCGACGTTGATCGCGCCGGCGAAGACGAACCAGGGCTGCAGGGTGAGGAAGACCAGCAGCAACGACACCGCGGCGCCGATGATCGCCAGAGTGGCGCCGAGGCTGGCGCTGGCGAGCACCAGGATGCCCGCCGGCACGAAGACCACGCAGCAAAGCACCGCCAGCGCCCTGCTGAAGGAGCTGAGATCGCCGAGCAGCCACGAGTGGCGGGAGTTGAAGGGCGCGTCCGGCGGCGGTCGGGTGACCCAGACGGGGATGTGGACGAGGCCGTGGCCGACCAGGAACAGCCCGGCGAGGATCTCCATTAAATCTCTTCGGGCACCATCTCGATCGCGCCGCAGGGACACTCGGCGACGCAGAGGCCGCAGCCCTTGCAGAAGTCGAGGTCGATCGCATAGCCGTTCACGTTCGGGTTTTCCGCCGCCTCAGCCAGCTTCAGCACCGCGTTGTCGGGGCAGACGCCGTAGCAGTTGTCGCAGCTGAAGCAGTTGCCGCAGGAGAGGCAGCGCCGCGCCTCATAGAGGGCATTCGACTCGTCGAGGCTGCTGACGACTTCGTCGAAGGTGCCGCGGCGACGCTCGATCTCGAGCTTGGGCTGGACGGTGCGCGGGGCGTCCGCGTAGTACCAGGTGTTGAGCTGGTCGAACCCGATCACCTCATGCTTGGGTGGCGGCTCGTAGGCCTCGCCCCGTAACCAGCCGTCGATATGGCGGGCGGCCTTCTTGCCGTGGCCGACCCCGACCGTGACTGTGCGCTCCGCGGGGACCATGTCGCCGCCCGCGAACACCCCGGAGTGCCCAGTCATCATGTTCGGCCCGACCTGGACGACGCCGTCCTCCACCTCGATTCCCTCGACGCCCTCGAGGAGCGAGAGGTCGGCCTCCTGGCCCAGCGCCAGGATCACCGAGTCGGCCTCCAGGTCGTCGAGTTCGCCAGTCGGCTGCGGGAAGCCGTTCTCGTCGAGCTCCATCTTCTCCACCGTGACCTTGCCCCCGTCGACCTGCTTGATCGTCTCCAGCCAGCGCATCATCACGCCCTCCTCCTCGGCCTCCTCGACCTCGAACCCGTGCGCCGGCATCCGCTCGCGGGTGCGGCGGTAGACGACCACGGCGTCGGTTGCGCCGAGGCGCTTCGCGGTGCGGGCGACGTCCATAGCCGTGTCGCCGCCGCCGATGACTACCACCCGTCGGCCGAGCAGCGGCTTCTCCTCTCCCTCCATCGACTCCAGGACGGAGACGGCGTCGAGGATCCGGGCGGCTTCGCCGGCGGGGACGTAGGCCCGCTTGCCGATGTGGGCGCCGACGGCGAGGAAGGCGGCGTCGAAGCCGCCCTCCTTCATCGACTCCTCGATGTTGCTGACCTTGGTGTTCAACGCCAGCTCGACGCCCATGTCGAGGATGCGCTGCGCCTCTGCTTCGAGCACGTCGCGCGGCAGCCGGTAGGTGGGGATGCCGAAGCGCATCATGCCGCCCAGCATCGGCCCCGCCTCGTGGATCGTCACCGAGTGTCCAAGCCTGGTCAGGTGGTAAGCGGCGGACAGCCCGGAGGGTCCGGCGCCGACGATCAGCACGCGCTTCCCGGAGGTCTGGGCCGGGGCGTCGAACCCCCAGCCCTGCTTGATCGCTTCGTCGCCGAGAAAGCGCTCAACCGAGTGGATCCCGACGGCCTCGTCGAGCTGGGCGCGGTTACAGGAAGTCTCGCAGGGGTGGTAACAGACCCGCCCCATGATCGCCGGGAAGGGGTTGTCCTCGACCAGCTTGCGCCAGGCCCGCTCATAGCCGCCGTCGCCCTCCTCGGCCTCGTAGAGCCACGCCTGGATGTCCTCGCCCGCCGGGCAGGCGTGGTTGCAGGGCGGCAGCCGGTCGACGTACTGCGCTCGCTCGGTCCGCCAGCTGCCGGTCTTGTTGGCGAGGCTGGAACCGACGTCGAGCGTGATCGCGAACGGCTTATCCATCACCGAGGCTCCATCACTGTGGCCCGTGGGGAGTGGAGGCGAGCAGCCGCATCAGGTTGGTCTCGGACTCCGCGGTGGCGGCCGGGTCAGCGACACCGGGGGTGGCTCCCGCGATGTCGGTGGCCTTCCCCGGCAGCTCGCCGCCCTCCTCCGCGGAGGAGAGCAGGCCGAAGCGGCGGATGTTGCGATCTGCGATCTTCTGGATGCCCGCGATCACATCGGTGCGCGGCGGGTCGCCGAACAGGTGGGCGTAGCGGCGCTGGAGCTTCAGGTACTCCTCGACCGGCACCCGCCGGCGGATCTTCGAGACACCTGTGACCTCGCCCTCCTCGGCCTCGAAGACAGGGAAGAGGCCGGTCTCCTTGACCAGACGGGCGATACGGATCGTGTCCCTCGAGGCGGAGCCCCAGCCGAGCGGGCAGGGCACGAAGACGTGCAGGTAGCGGGCCCCGCGGAACTCCATCGCCCGCTCGACCTTGTACTCGAGGTCGCGCAGCTCCGCGACGGTGGCGGTGGCGACGTATGGGATCTCGTGCGCCATCGCGATCAGCGGCGCGTTCTTCCCCTTGCCGAAGACGTTGCCGGGCTGGCCCCCCAAGGGCTTCGTGTTTGCGGTCCGGGCAGCCGGTGGCGTCGCGCTGGAGCGCTGCACGCCGGTGTTCATGTAGGCCTCATTGTCGTAACAGACGAAGAGCACATCGTCGTTTCGCTCGAACATTCCGGAGAGGCAGGCGAAACCGATGTCGAGAGTGCCCCCGTCCCCGCCCTGGCCGATCACCCGCTGGTCGGTCAGTTTCTTCGCTTTCAGGGCCGCGGCGATGCCGCTGCTGACCGCCGGTGCGTTCCCGAACAGCGAGTGGATCCAGGGGAGCTGCCACGAGGACTCCGGATACGGCGTGGAGAACACCTCCAGGCACCCGGTCGCGTTGGCGGCAACC
The DNA here is from genome assembly GCA_050697055.1 of Solirubrobacterales bacterium. Classification (GTDB taxonomy): domain Bacteria; phylum Actinomycetota; class Thermoleophilia; order Solirubrobacterales; family 70-9; genus CAVVYV01. The sequence goes on along the minus strand of JBOGZE010000127.1, from coordinate 7,185 downwards.
AGGTTGCCCTCGGTCGCTCGGGCGGCCGCGTCGAGGACGTAGCGGGCGCCGAGCGCCTCGCCGCATCCCTGGCAGGCGCGGTGGCCGGAGGTGAGCGTGTTGGAGCGCTCCGTGCGGGCCTGCACCGAGCGCTCGTCGGGATCGAGCAACCGGTTCCCGACCACGAAGGTTCCGGTCTGGTAGAGCTTGACTTCCTGTTCGGGCATCTCGCTCCTCCTAGTGGGGTTCCGCGGCAACGACGCCGATGTCGCGCAGGATGTTCTCCTCGTGCGGGCCGGAGGGGCGCTTCTCGTGCATCCGCGCCAGCTCCCGCTCGACGATCTCGGTCTTCAGGTCGAGGAAGTTCAGGGGCTGAAGCTCGTCGCGGATCGCCCGCTCGAACAGCTCGTGCAGCGACTCCCGGGTGATCGAGCGCCCGCCGAGGCCCGCGATCACGGTGTAGCCGTGGAGCTGGATCCCGGAGAGCGCCGTGCGCACGTTCGCGGAGACGATCCCGCCGATCCCGACCGCGAGCGCCTTCTCGAGCACGACCACGCGCTCAGCGCCGCCGAGGGCCTCTCGCACCTCGTCCAGCGGGAAGGGGCGGAAGGACTTCAGGCCAAGGGCGCCGATGCGGACGCCCGCCTCGCGCATTTCGTCGATCACGTCCTCGATCGTCCCCAGCACCGAGCCGAGCGCGACGACGATCGTCTCGGCGTCCTCGGTCCGGTAGGTGCGGAGGAGGCCGCCGGAGACGCGCCCGAAGTCGAAGGCGAACCGCTGCCCGATTCCGGCGATCAGGTCGAGCGCCTGCATCTGCTTGGCGTGCGCCAGGTACTTGACCTCGAAGAAGGCCTCGGGCCCCACCATGGAGCCGATCGTCACCGGGTCGCCGGGGTCGAGCAGCTGGCGCGGCTCGAACGCCGGCAGGAAGGAGTCGACCTTCTCCTGGTCCGGGACGTCCACCTGCTCGTAGGCATGGGTGAGGATGAAGCCGTCCATGCAGACCATCACCGGCAGCGACACCTGCTCGGCGATTTGGAAGGCCTGGATGTGCATGTCCAGCGCCTCCTGGTTGGACTCCGCGTAGAGCTGAATCCATCCGGAGTCGCGCTGGGACATCGAGTCGGAGTGGTCGTTCCAGATGTTGATCGGCGCGCCGATCGCGCGGTTGGCGATCGTCATCACGATCGGCAGGCCGAGCCCGGAGGCGTTGTAGAGCGCCTCGGCCATGTAGAGGAGGCCCTGGCTGGCAGTGGCTGTGTAGGTGCGCGCGCCGGTGGCCGATGCGCCGATCGCGGCCGAGAGCGCCGCGAACTCCGACTCCACCATCAGGTATTCGCAGGGATCGAGGTCTCCCGTCCTCACCAGGTCCGACAGGTGCTCGACGATGTGGGTCTGGGGCGAGATCGGGTAGGCGCTGATCACCTCCGGCCGACAGAGCGCCACCGCCTCGGCCACGGCGCGGGATCCCTCCTCCTGCCTAAGCACGGGCCGGCTCCCTGATCTCGCGCTGGACCCATTCGAAGGCCTCCCCGGCGGCCGTGACGTTCTTCTCGGCCACGGATCCTTTGAACTTCTCCCGGATCGCCGCCGCTACCGCCTCCGGCGAAACCACACCGCTGAACGCGGCGAAGCCGCCCAACAGGACCGCGTTCGGTAATGGCCTGCCGAGGTGCTCGCGGGCGATCTCGCTTGCTGGCACGACCAGCAGCCGCTCTGGGTGAAACCGCGCGGAGAACTCGCCGAGGCCAAGCTCGTCGAAGCTGCGCGAGCTGTTGATCAGGATGTAGGCGTCGTCGCCGAGCCCGTCGAAGAGGTCCACCTGATGGAGCAGGGTCGGGTCCTGAACGATCAGAGCATCCGGCCGTGAGACCGGCTCGCGCACCCGGATCGGGCGCTCGTCGATGCGGCAGAACGAGGTCACCGGGGCGCCGGCGCGCTCGGAGCCGAAGGTGGGGAACGCCTGCGCGTGCTTTCCCTCCTCGAAAGCGGCGATCGAGAGCATCTCGGCAGCGGTCACCACTCCCTGGCCACCGCGGCCGTGGATGCGGACCTGGAACATCTAGCCGCGCTCCCCGGCTGGAGCGGCGGCCATCTCGCCGAGCTCGGTCAGCGACTCGGCGATCCCATCAGCGAGGACGTCGAGGTCGTGGCAGCTGTCTCGGTCGGCATTGATGCAGAAGAAGAGGGTGCCGTCGTAGCTGAACACCGCCAGGCCGATCGCGTGCTCGGCGGCGATCGGCACCAGCGGCCAGATCTCCTCGACCTTGGAGCCGAAGTAATAGAGCGGCGTCTGCGGCCCGGGGACGTTTGTGATCGTGACGTTGAAGAGCCGGGTGGCGAACAGCGAGCGGGCGACGAAGCTGTGGAGCACCGGGGGCAGGTGGCCGGCCAACTCGATCAGGGTGCTGGAGCCGACCGATTGGGTGCCGGACTTGAGCGTCTCGGCCTCCTCGACCTGGAGCCTGTAACGCTCCTCCGGGTCCGCGGCGGCGACCGGCAGGTGGACGAACAGCGAGGAGATCCGGTTGCCGAGCGCCAGGCGGTCTCCGGCGGTGCGCAGGTTCACCGGCACCATCGCCCGCAGGCCCTGCTCGGGCGGCTCCTCGTTGCGGTGCAGGAGCAGGCGCCGGAGGCCGCCGGTGGTGACGGCGAGAACGACGTCGTTGACGGTGCCGCCGAGCTCGCGCTTGATCCGCTTCAGCTCGTCCAGGTCGGCCTCGAGCACCGCAAGCCGGCGCTTGCCGCTGATCGGCTCGTTGATGCTGGTGCGGGGGGCGGCGACCAGCTCGTCGCGGATGATCACCTCGGCGAGCGCCCTCGAGTGCTGAAGCGCCTGACGAGCGCGCTGCGGATGGGCGGCGGTGCCGGCCGCGGACTCCGCGGCATGGAGCCCCGCCTGGGCCGCGCGGACCGCGGCGTGGCCAACCCGGATGCCGGGCGCGGCCACTCGGGCGGCGGCGCGGCGCCAGGCCGGGGCCTGCAGCACGGTCCCCTCCAGGAGTGGGGCGGAGGGGCGGTCGCCGTTTGTTGTGGGCCGGGTGGGGCGATCGGGGCGCGGATCGAGCAGCGTCTGGGCGATGTCGACCGAGCCGATGCCGTCGATCATGCAGTGGTGGGTCTTGGTGACAACGGCCCAGTGGCCGTCGGCGAGCTCCAGCACCACCATCTCCCAGAGCGGCTTGGTGCGGTCGAGCCGCTGCGAGTAGTACTCGCCGGCCCACTCGAGCAGCTCCTGGCGCCCGCCCGGCGCCGGCAGGCCGGCGGTGAAGACGTGGCGGTCGACCGCGAAGAGCGCCTCCTGCTCCCAGCTCGGGAAGCGCAGCCCGTGGGTGTGGGGGGTGGAGAGGCGCTGGCAGTAGCGGGGCAGGCCCGGCAACCGCCCGATTATGTCCTCGCGGATCTGATCGATCGGAGGGGCGCCGCCGCCCGGCTGAGGCTCCAGCAGGATGACGCCGCCGATGTGCATGTGGGCGCTCTGGTCGGCCTCCTCCAGCTCGAGGAAGGTCGCGTCGAGGGCGCTGAGCTGCTCGGCCATGTCAGCTCCGGCTAGGCGCCCTCGCGGGCGGCCCGGAGCATCACCCGGCGCTCGGCCGAGGAGACCAGGCGGCGGGCCCGGTCGACGGCGTCGATGTTGATCGAGATCGCGTCGATCCCGGCATCGACCAGGAGCTCGGCGTACTCGCGGTGCACCGACGGCGCCTGGCCGCAGATCGAGGTCGCCAGCCCCAGCTCGCGCGCCTTCGGAATCAGGAGGCGCAGGTAGTCGGCGACCGCCGGGTCGCGCTCGTCGAAGAGCTCGGCGAGGACCTCGGAGTCGCGGTCGGCGCCCAGCATCAGCTGGGTGAGGTCGTTGGAGCCGATCGAGATCCCCTTCACCCCGAGGGCCGCGTAGCGCTCCAGGTGGAACAGGACGGAGGGCACCTCGGCCATCACCCAGAGCTCGAAGCCGGGTTGGTCGAGCAGGCCCTCGTCGCGGATCACGTTCCGGCAGGCGGTGAGCTCACGCGGGGTGCGGACGAAGGGCAGCATCACATGGAAATTGGTGTGCCCCGCGTCCCAGACCCGGCGGATCGCCGCCAGCTCGAGGGCGAAGAGATCGGGCTCGCGCATATAGCGGAGCGCTCCCCGGTAGCCGATCATCGGGTTGGCCTCGTCGGGCTCGAAGCGGTCGCCGCCCTCCAGCCCCGCGAACTCGTTCGAGCGGAAGTCGATCGTCCGGTAGGTGATCGGCCTCGGGTCGAAGGCGGAGGCGAAGGCGGTCAGCGCCTTCCCCATCCGCTCGACGAACTCCTCCGAGCGGCCCTCCTCGATCAACAGCCGCGGGTGCTTGCCCTCGAGCGCCTCGATCACCATCAGCTCGGCCCGCAGAAGGCCGACGCCGTCGACGTCGAGCTTCGCGGCCCGTTCGATCTGCGAAGGCTCGGAGAGGTTGACCAGGAGCTGGGTCGCGGTTACCGGCGCGGCACCGCCCGCTCCGCCCGGTGTGGCCGACTCCTCTTCGGCCTGCGCCGTGAACTTGCCCTCGAAGACGGAGCCGTGGGTGGCATCAACGGTGACGATCTCGTCGTTGCGGAGCTTCGAGGTGGCGTCGCCGGCGCCGACCACGCAGGGGATCCCGAGCTCGCGGGAGACGATCGCCGCGTGGCAGGTCATCCCGCCGGAGTCGGTGACGATCGCCGCCGCCTTGCGCATCAGCGGCACCCAGTCGGGGGCGGTCATGTGGGTGACCAGGACGTCGCCCTCCTGGAGCGCATCCGCCTCCTCCAGGGTGGTGACGACGGCGACGGGGCCGCTGCCGGCGCCGGGGGCGGCGCCGAGGCCGTGAACCAGGGCGTCCTCCTCGGCGGGCATCGTGCCGTCTCCGCTCGGGGCGGCGCCATCGGCGCCGGCCGCGGTCACAGGCCGCGACTGAAGCATCCACGGGTGGCCCTCCTCGTCGAAGGCCCACTCGGTGTCCTGCGGGGTGCCGTAGTGCTCCTCGTCGCGGACGCCGAGCTCGGCGATCGTCCGGACCTCATCGTCGCTGAGGACCGGCGTCATCGCCTCGTCATCGGAGAGCTCGCGGGTGCGGGTGCCGCCATCGGGGAGGGGCTCGATCACGAGCTCCTTGCGGCGGACCTCGCGCTTGATGATCCCGAGCGTCTCCTTCTGGACGATGTAGCGGTCGGGAGAGACCGAGCCGGAGACGACCGATTCGCCGAGGCCGAGGGAGCCCTCGATCACCAGGTGGTCGGGGGCGCCGGAGGCTGGGTCGATCGTGAACATCACCCCCGCGCGGGTGGAGAGGATCTGGGTCTGGACGGCGACGGCTATGTCCATGTCCGCCTGGCCGAACCCGCGCTTCGACCTGTAGAAGACGGTGCGGGCGCCGAACAGCGAGGACCAGCAGCGGCGGACGGAGTCGACCACCTCGTCGGCGCCGCGGACGTTGAGGAAGGTCTCGTTCATCCCGGCGAAGGAGGCCGACTCGGTGTCCTCGGCGGTGGCGGAAGAGCGGACGGCAACCGGCGGATCGTCGCGCTTACCGGCGAGCTTCTCGTACGCTCTGCGGATCTCCTCCCCGACCTCCTCGGGGACGGGCTCCGCCTCGACCATCGCCCTGACCTCCTGGGCCGCAGCCTCGAGCTCGGCCGTGTTGTCGACGTCGGTCGCCGAGAGCCGCTCCTCGATCCGCTCGCGAAGGCCGCCGCGGTCGCAGAAGAGGGCATAGGAGGACGCCCCGACCACGAACCCCGGCGGAACCGGCAGGCCGGCGGCGATCATCTCGCCGAGGTTGGCGCCCTTTCCGCCCGCGTACTCGACGTCCTCTCGGGAGAGCTCTTCAAAGGAACGGACGAGGGCGGGGGTCGCGACTTCCATATCATCCCCTTTCGGGAGGCTCGAGTAGCAATGATCGCAGGCTACTCTGCCCAGGCCAGCGTCCATCCGCGCCCCGCACCGGACCGTGGCCAGTGGTTTGCACGGAGGCAGCCCGTGGCTAAACCACGATGGATCTCGCTATTCCGCGCCATATCGTCGGTTGCGTCATGGCCACTCCACTGGAGCGCAGCGCGACCAGGGCACGTTTCTGGCTGAGCCGGCTGGGTGGGCGTCGCCTCGGTGGCGGTCGGCTTCTCAGGCGTGATATGGACGAGAGATCGGTTGCCGTCCCCCCGGGGGGAGCGCAATCCCCCAAGCCTGTGAAAACATCCCCATCCGGCAGGGAAGGGGGAAATCATCAATCGACCCGAGGAGTTGAGCCAGACCCGTGAGTGAGAGCACCGTCGCCGCTGAGGCACCAACGAAGCACGCCAAGCTGACCGCGTGGGTCGACCAGATCGCAGAGCTGGTCGAGCCCGACTCGATCCACTGGTGCGACGGCTCCGCCGAGGAGTACGACCGTCTCTGCCAGACGCTGGTTGACGCCGGCACCTTCACGAAGCTCTCCGACGCCAAGCGCCCCAACTCCTACCTGGCCCGGTCCGATCCCGACGACGTCGCCCGGGTCGAGGACCGAACCTTCATCTGCTCACAGCGCGAGGAGGATGCCGGTCCGACCAACAACTGGCACAACCCGGCGGAGATGCGCGAGATCCTCACCGGCCTCTTCCGGGGCTCGATGGTCGGCCGGACGATGTACGTGATTCCGTTCTCGATGGGTCCGACCGGCTCACCGGTGTCCCAGATCGGCGTCCAGCTCACCGACTCGGCCTACGTCGCCGCCTCGATGCGGACCATGACCAGGATGGGAACCGGGGCCCTGGAGGCGCTCGGCACCGACGGCGAGTTCGTCCCCTGCGTGCATTCGGTCGGCGACCCGCTCTCGCATGGCGAGCAGGATGTTCCCTGGCCCTGCAACGAGACCAAGTACATCGTCCACTTCCCCGAGGACCGGGAGATCTGGTCGTTCGGCTCGGGCTATGGCGGCAACGCCCTGCTCGGGAAGAAGTGCCTCGCCCTGCGGATCGCCTCGGTCATGGCCAGGGACGAGGGCTGGATGGCGGAGCACATGCTGATCATCAGGCTGGTCTCGCGGGAGGGCGAGGTCAGACACCTCGCCGCCGCCTTCCCCTCGGCTTCCGGAAAGACGAACCTGGCGATGCTCCCGCCCAGCCTGCCCGGGTGGAAGGTGGAGACGATCGGCGACGACATCGCCTGGATCCGCTTCGGGGAGGATGGCCGCCTCTACGCGATCAATCCCGAGGCCGGCTTCTTCGGCGT
>JBOGZE010000126.1:0-2517 GCA_050697055.1 Solirubrobacterales bacterium | reverse complement strand
CCGGCCGCGGCTGGGGCCACTGCAGCAGCGAGCGCGACAAGCGCCGCGAGAGTGAGCTTCCACCTCATAGCTGGCTCCTCTCCTCGGTGGAGGGCCAACGCTCGCATGCCGCGCGCCGCCTCGGCATCGGGGAGGACACCGACTCGGGTTGCGGCAAGCCACGGATGCTACGTCGGGCCTCCCGGCGGCTGAAATCGGATGCCTGCGAGCCGGTGATTTGAGACCCCGCGCAGACCCCACAAATCATCCGTGACCCCGTCAAGACCCCGCGAGAAGGGTCTCCAAGCGACCCAAACCGTCTTGAACCGCTCGGAACCGCCAGATCCTCAAATCGGCCTATTTGCGGGGATTTTCACCGTTTTCGGCTCCGTCAGTGGGATCGCGCCCGGGAGGATTCGAACCTCCGACCCGCGGATTAGAAGGCGGCGCCAGCAGTTTCGTGCCGATTCGTGCGAAGGCCAGCAAACCCCGATGGTTACTGGCTTCCCGGCGGCTCGGCGAAGCCCGGCCCGAATGACTGCGTCAGGTCGTTTCGGGACGTTTGGGGCATGAATGGGGCACGACACCAGGGGCGTGGGTCGAAGGCCGCGGCCCTTGCCACGCTCCCGCTTGAGGAACGCGCCTGAAGGTGATCTCAGCTCGAGTAGTACAGGCGCCGGCCGTTGCGAGACCAGACCGGCGGTGAGACTCGGCAACAGCCTCCGCACGTACAGGTGGCGCCCTCCGTGACGAGTTTCGTCGAGCGCCCGTCCACGCGGGCGACGTAAAGCTGGTTGCCGGAGTTGTACGCGAGCTGCTTTCCGGCGGGCGACCAGGCCGGAAACGGAAGGGTGTGCCGCGCCGAGGCGGCTGCGATTCGGCGTGGCCGGCCGCCGCGCGAGGGGATGACCCAGATGCCGCTGCTCCGCGTGAAGGCGATCCGGCTGCCGTCGTGCGACCACGCCGGCGACGAGCCGACGGCGAGGAACCGGCTTCTGCGGCCGTCGAGGCTGAGAAGGTGGAGGCGGGCAGCGCCCCCCATCCCGACTCCGTAGACGATCGTCCGCCCGGTCGGCGACCACGCCGGAGGGACTCCTGGGGACCCCCACAGCGTCGCTCGAACGAGCTGTCTGACGCCGGTCCCGTCGCTGCTTGCGAGGTAGACGCCCAGCGTGGCGAGATCGGGATTCGCGTCGTACCGCTGGAAGAGGAGCTTCGAACCGTCGGGCGACCAACGCGGCTGGAAGGCGCTGTCGAGGACCTTCCGTTGCCCCGACCCGTCCGCGTCGACGGTCCAGACGTCGGGGACGGCGCATCCGGACCCCGACGTCGGAGTGCAACCGGAGTCGTCCCACACCATGTAGGCGAGCCGCCGGCCGTCCGGCGACCACTGGGGCCCGAACTCCCAGTCGCCGCCACTGGTCAGCCTTCGTTGCCCGCTCCCGTCGACGTTCATCACCCAGATCTGGAACTGCTGTCGCTCACTGCGGAGGTAGGCGATGCGGCGCCCATCTGGAGACAGAGCGAGCTCGGATTCGGTCGCCGCGGTGCGGGTCAAGTTCTGCCGGCCATGGCCGTCGGCGCCGACAACGAAGATCTCCCCTCGAGGAACGGGCGGCCGCGCTGCCTCGCTCCCGCCGGCGAACGGGACAAGCAGGGCGAGTACGGCGACGAGCCCTCGCATGCGCCCAAACGGTAGAGCCGGCCTGTAACGAAACTGTGTTCAAGAGTCGCGCCGTGAGCCCGACATGGTGGTCGTGCTCTGGGCGGCGATCGTCCCCTGGCAGAAACCGCGATACGAGGTTTGCATCTACTGCTGGTCGCAGAGGCCGCTGCGATAGGCTCAGTTCGCCGTCCGGTCCCGGATAGGAAGCTGGATGACCTTCACCTTCAAGCTCGAGCAGGCCGACGGGACGCCGGCCGAACCGCGACGTTCGAGACCACCGTTCTCGTGTGGAATCCCGGCCGACCGGATTCCGATTAGCCTCGATTCTCGGTGCACCAATTCGGCCAAGTTTTCGAGGCCGGCTGGGCGGTTCAGGCGGGGAAGGCGTAGTTGAGGGTGCGTCCGCCCCACCAGCGCACCTCGACAGTCCGCGCCGCGAAGGGTCTCGGGGGTGGCGTGCGCGTGGCCGCGGAGCTGGCGCGAGAGGCGGCGGTAGCAGGCGTCGGCGAGCACGGTCAACGTGGTGTCGAAGTCGACGGAGAGCGGCACCTGGGCGGCGAGCGAGTCGAGGTGGAAGGCGCGGATCTGCTCGGCGAGGTGGTTCTCGATCCCCCAGCGGCGGGCGTAGCGTTCGATCACTGCCTTGGCGCGCAGGTCGTGGTGGTTGGTGAGGAGGAGGGTGGGCTGGGCGCGGCCGAGGCCGCGGACGGCGAGCTGGCGGAAGCGACGATCCTCGACGGCGAGCGTGCTCTCGGTCACAGGAGGGGGAGCCCCGCCGGAGCGGGTCTCGCCCTCCTGAAGGTGTTACTGGTCGCGCCCGACGCCACCGTGGAGTCGTAGAGCGGACCGTCGCCGACCGGGCCGCCCTTCGG
>JBOGZE010000125.1:0-4797 GCA_050697055.1 Solirubrobacterales bacterium | reverse complement strand
GACGTCGCGGGTAGTAACAGCAGGTCCAGGGCTGGAGGCCGACCGACGGTGATTCGGAACAGAGCAAAGACAGCCGAGACCTACATCGCCGGCCTGGGCGCGAGCGGAGCCCTAATGGCCGGGGCTCAGCTGAGCTGGCCCTGAAGCCAGCCCAGCGCCACCGCCTGCAGCTCTGGATCGTGCTGGAGGGAGCGATGGTCTCCGCCTGGCACCAGGACCAGCTTGCGGGGCTCGCTCGCGTGCTCGTACAGCTCCTCGGACCAGTCGCTTGGGATCTCCTCATCCCCCTCTGCGTGCAGGAGGATCAGCGGTCGCCCGGCGATCCCCTCGACTGCTTTCCTGAGGTCGCGCTCCGCCAGCCAGGCCTCCAGGGCCAGGGGGTCGGCGACGCGCATATCGAGCTCGCCTCGCCTGATGCCGCGGCTCAGGTCCTCCTCGCCCGCCGGGCAGATCGCGATCACTCCGGCAATCTCCCGCGCCACCGCCGCCGCATGGATCGCGAGGAAGCCGCCCATGCTCGAACCGCGGACGGCGACCCGGCGGGGATCGACGCCCTCGTGTGCGGCCAGCAGCTGGACCATCCGAACGACGTCGTCGATCGCCCCCGGGGACATCTCGCCCTCGGAGGCGCCGTGGCCGCGTGCGTCGAAGCTCAACGCCGCCCAGCCGCTGGCCGCGGCCAGGCGGGCGAAGTCGGCGTGGTTCTCCTTCCGCGACCCGGCCCCGTGGACGATCACGATCCCGGGCCAGGGCGGCTGGGGTAGGCGGCGCGAGCGAGCACCGCGCTCGGCCTCGCCGGCCGCGCCCATGCGATCCGGCAGCCAGATCGCGTACGCGAGGCCGTCGTGGTGGTCCTCCCGGTCGGGTGGCCGAGGCGGGGGGCGCTCCATCCCCGGGATTCTGCCGCCCGGGGAGACGGCAGCGCCGGGCAATACCGAGTTCTGCGCTGATTGACCCGCTCGGCCAGGAGCTTGCCGTCAGAATCCCCTTTCGCATGGCCACAGGAGCGGAAAACGAGGGGTCGGTCGCTGCGGCCGATCCGATCGCGGCCTCGCCGGTGTACCCGCGTGGCTCGCGGGTGAACGAGCGAGGTCATCTCGAGATCGCCGGCTGCGACGTCGTCGAGCTCGCCGAGGAATTCGGCACCCCCGCCTACCTCTACGCCGAGGACGACATCCGCTGGCGCGCCCGCGAGTACCGGCGCGCATTCGAGGAGCGCACCGACGACTACGAGGTCCTGTTCGCGAGCAAGGCGCTGCCGATGACGGCCGCCTATCGCCTCTGCGTGGAAGAGGGCCTCTCGGCCGACGTCGCCTCCGGCGGCGAGCTGCACATGGCGCTGGCCGCCGGCTTCGATCCCGCCCGCATCCACATGCACGGCAACAACAAGACCAAGGCCGAGCTCCGCTACGCCTTCGACTCGGGCGTGGGCCACCTGATCCTCGACTCCTTCGACGAGATCGAGCGCGCCGACCGGCTCCTCGACTGGCCGCAGCGTGTGCTGATCCGGCTCACCCCGGGGATCAAGCCATCCACCCACACCTACGTGCAGACCGGGCAGCTCGACTCGAAGTTCGGCTTCGGCCTCGCCGATGGCCTCGCCGAGCGCGCGGTCGAGCGGGTGCGCGCCTCCGGACACCTGGAGCTGGTCGGCCTCCACGCCCACATCGGCTCCCAGATCTTCGAGCTCGAGCCCTACACCAAGGCGATCGAGGTGCTCGCGGACTTCACCCGTTCGGTGAATCTCGAGCCCGAGCTGCTCAACGTCGGAGGCGGCCTGGGGATCGCCTATCTGGAGAGCGATGAGCCACCCTCGATCGAGGACTACGTCGAGGTCAAGGTGAGCGGGGTGCGGCGCGTCTTCGACCCGGCGCCGCGGATCCTGGTCGAGCCCGGCCGCTCCCTGGTCGGCAACGCCGGGATCACCGCCTACCGGGTGGGGACGGTGAAGGAGATTCCCGGGGTGCGGACCTACGTCTCGGTCGACGGAGGGATGTCGGACAACACCCGCCCAATGCTCTACGACGCCCGCTACGAAGCGCTGATCGCCGACCGCGCGGGCCAGGCTGCCGACACCCCGGCGACTGTCGCCGGGATGCACTGCGAGTCCGGCGACGTGCTCGTCCGCGACATCGAGCTGCCCGCGCCCAGGGTCGGCGACGTGCTGGTGACCCCGGCCACCGGCGCTTACGGCTACGCGATGGCGAGCAACTACAACGGGGTGCCGCGGCCGCCGGTGATCTTCTGCCGGGAGGGCAAGGCCCGGGTGGTGCTCCGCCGCGAGAGCTGGGACGACCTGCTCGCGCGGGACGTCTAGCGATGCCGGCGAAGAAGCCCAAGAAGCCCGCCGATGTCAACGTCGGCATCCTCGGCAGGGGCACGGTCGGCGGCGCGTTCCACGAGCTGCTCACCGAGCGGGCGGAGATGGTCGCGGAGGTCTCCGGCCGCCGCCCCAAAGTCACCGGCATTCTCAGCACCGAGAAGGGTGACTTCGACGAGATACTCGCCGCCAGCGACATCATCGTCGAGCTGATCGGCGGCATCGACCCGGCCCGCGACTACGTCGCCAGGGCGCTTCGCGAGGGCCGCCACGTGGTCACCGCGAACAAGCAGCTGATCGCCCAGCATGGCGAGGAGCTGGTCGCCGCCGCCCGCGAGGGCGGCGCCCAGCTTCGCTTCGAGGCCGCGGTCGCCGGCGCGATCCCGGTTATCCGCGTCGTGCAGGAGAGCCTTGGCGCGATCCCGATCGAGAAGGTGTTCGGGATCGTCAACGGCACCACCAACTACATCCTCACCGAGATGGCACGCAGCGGCCTCTCCTACGAGGAGGCCCTGAAGCAGGCACAGAACCTCGGATACGCCGAGGCCGACCCATCCGACGACGTCGGCGGTGCCGATGCGGCAGCGAAGATGGCGATCCTCGCGCGCCTCGCCTTCGGCACCCGGGTGCGGCTCGACCAGGTGCCCTATGAGGGAATCGAGCAGATCAGGCCCGACGACATCGCCTACGCCAAGGAGCTGGGGCTCTCCCTGAAGCTGCTCGGCGTCGCCGAGCGCCTCGGCGAGGGCGAGATCAGCGTTCGCGTCTTTCCCTGCTTCCTCTATCCCGGCCACCCCCTGGCACCGATCGAAGGCCCGTTCAACGCGGTCATGGTCGAGGCGCCAACGATCACTGAGATCACCATGTCGGGGCCAGGGGCCGGCGGTCCCGAGACGGCCTCGGCGGTGCTCGGAGACGTCGTCTCGGTGATCGCCGGCGGCTCGCCCCTGTTCGAGGAGAACTCGAAGCTGAAGATCGCCAGGGACCTCGAGACCGCCTTCTATCTGCACCTCGAGGTCGAGGACCGGCCTGGCGTGCTCGCAAAGATCGCGGAGATCCTCGGCAGCAACGAGGTCTCGGTGCGCAGCGTGGTCCAGCGCGGCCGGGGTGACGACGCGACGCTGATCATGGTTATGCACCCGGTGAGCGAGCGGCGTTTCGAGGCCGCCCTGAAGCGGATCGCCAAGCTGAAGCTCCTGCGCTCGCCACCACGCTCGATCCGGGTGATCGAGGAAGAGTTCAGCTAGTAGATGACTGACCCCTCGACCATGCACGCCTGGATGACGGCCGTGGCCGTCGCATCTCGGCGTCCTCGGGCTAGCGCTTGCCGCCAGCAAGCGCTTCGCCCTGCGTCCACCGACCTGCTCGGCCACTGCCGCCCCCAGGCGCACAGCGCCGTGGAGTCAGTCATCTAGATGCCGGCTCCACTGATCGAGCGCTACCGCGACGACCTTCCACTTGCCGACGGCGATCCGGTTGTGACCCTGAACGAGGGCTCGACCCCGCTGATCCACTCGCCGCGGCTGAGCGAGAAGATCGGGGCGGAGGCCTACCTGAAGTTCGAGGGAGCGAACCCGACCGGCAGCTTCAAGGACCGGGGGATGACGGTGGCGGTCTCGCGCGCCGCCGGTGCCGGGGTGGAGGCGATCGTCTGCGCCTCGACCGGGAACACCGCGGCAAGCTGCGCCGCCTACGCGGCGCGGGCCGGGCTGCGCGGGGCGGTGATCGTGCCGGAGGGCAAGATCGCGATCGGAAAGCTCGCCCAGGCGCTCATGCACGGGGCCCGGGTGATCGCCCTCCAGGGGAACTTCGACCAGGCGCTGGCGATCGTCCGCGAGATCGCCCAGCGCCACCCGGTGGAGCTGGTCAACTCCGTCAACCCTTACCGGATCGAGGGGCAGAAGACGGCCGCCTTCGAGGTGATCGAGGAGCTCGGCGAAGCCCCGGAGGCCCTGGCGATCCCGGTCGGCAACGCGGGCAACGTCACCTCCTGGTGGAAGGGATTCGGCGAGCGCCAGGCAACGCCGATCCTGTACGGATTCCAGGCGGAGGGCGCGGCGCCGCTGGTCGCGGGCCATCCGATCGAGAAGCCGGAGACGGTCGCCTCGGCGATCCGAATCGGCAACCCCGCCCCCTGGGAGGAGGCGATGGGCGCCTTCACCGCCTCCCGGGGGAGGGTCGCGGCGATCTCGGACGAGCAGATCCTCGACGCCTACCGCTGGCTCGCCGACAGCGAGGGGGTCTTCTGCGAGCCGGCCTCGGCGGCCTCGGTTGCGGGGGTGCTCGCCCATGGTCTGCCGGTCGCCGATGGGGGCGATCCGCCCCGGACGGTGGTCTGCGTGCTCACCGGGCACGGGCTCAAGGACCCCGACACGGCGCTCAGCAAGGCGCCCGCGGTGGTCGGCTGCGAAGCGGACCTTACGGCCGTGGAGAAGGCGATCTTCGACTAGGTACGCACAGCCCCTGGCGGCGACCTC
>JBOGZE010000124.1:0-5375 GCA_050697055.1 Solirubrobacterales bacterium | reverse complement strand
GGTCAAACGAGCACATCGACCGCCTTCGAGAACGCGGGATCACGCCGCTGGTCGCCGCCGACGCCGACAAGCGCAAAGGTCCGCGAAAAACCCGGCTCGGCGGGCCCTACGACTTCATGCGCAGCGTGCTCCAGAGCGACACGGGAGCCGAGCTCTACTCCCGCCGGCAGTGGATGGTCGAGCCGGTATTCGCCGAGATCAAGCAGAACCGGCGCGCGGGGCGGTTCAAACGGCGCGGGAGGGCCGCCGTCCGCTCGGAATGGCGCCTGATCGCCGCCACCCACAACCTCCTGAAGCTCCACCGGCACACCCTGGCGACCGCCGCGGCCTGATCGGCCGCGGTCTCGGTCCCCAGGCGGCTCCGCGGAACCGCCGTCCGGGTGCCCGGGGGTTTGCGCGACAGCCTCCGCGCCAAGCAGGAGCGACCGGGCGGATCAGCGATCTGAGGTGAAGACCTCCAGGGGGAGCGTGAACCCAACGTTCCAGACTCCCGCGGCGACGATCTCAAGGATTTTCAGGTCGCCGGTGAGGCTGCAGAGCATGTAGGCGTCCTCGCGGGTCAGACCCCAGCGCGCGACGACGATTTCGATCATCTCGCGGACGGCTCCCTTTGCTCCTTCCATCAGATCCGGCCCGATGCCCATGGTGCCGAGATGGCCACGGGTGTCGGTGTTCCGTGTGAGCGGGCTCGGCGTGAAGAATCGTGGAGCGCCGATCGTCCACTTGCGCAGGTGGAAGCGGAGCACGGCGTGCATGTCGCACTCGAGGGCGGCGACGCAGACCTCGCCGTCTCCCTGGGCCGCGTGCGGATCACCGCAGGAGAAGAGCCCGCCGTCACACCAGGCGGGCAGCCTCGGGGTGAGTTCCCATCGTCCCCAGGAACGGCTCGAGCGGGATCTGGACGCCTGGGGCCAAATCCGCCCGGGACCCGTCTCCAAGCTCGAACGTCTTCAAGTACGGCTCCGGGAAGTCCTCCGGCAGAAGCCCCTCCCCGGGGAAGATCCCGCACCAGGCCCACTCTCCAGGGCTGAGCCTCAAGATCTCCACCTCGAGCGTGTCGCCCGGCTTCGCGCCGTCGACGAAGACTGGGCCGACAAGGTTGTAGACGGTGTCCTCGTCGAAGCTGGTGCGGTCGAAACCGTGGCCGCGCTCGACCTGTCCACGGCCTGCCATCGGCAGCTCGAAGCTCACCGTGTCGCCCGCCTCGATCACCAGGGCCGGTTCGAGCGTGTTGTCCCACTTGTGATGGACCCGCTCTGAATCGATCACGTGATCGGTCATGGAGTACGACTATCTCATCGAGTCAGCCGCAGCGGGGTGCAGACCGTTCACGCGATTGCCCCCGCTACGATCGAGTGAGGCCGGGCCCATGCCCGGTTGACCGGCCGGATCCACGATCCGGTCGTTCGTCGTGCCCTGATGAGGGATTCAAGACTGAGATGAGCCTTAGACCGCTGCTCGAGATCGCCGCCCAGAACGAGCGGCTGACGGCGCTGGGCACCGCGCTCGGCGCCGGCAATGGAACCGTTGAGGCCTACGCCTCGGCGGCGCTTCGCCCCTACCTGCTCGCCGCTTTGATCGAGAGCCCGGATGGCCCCGGCTCGCGAGCGGTGCTGATCGTCACCGCGGACGACCGCTCCGCCCGCGACCTCGCGGGCGACCTGCGGTCCTATCTCCAGCCCCGCGCCGTCCACCTCTACCCGTCCCGCGGCACCGCTTACGAGTCTCACGTGGCACCCCCTCCTCACCTGGCGGGGTTGCGCGTCGCCGCCCTTCGGGCGCTGGCCTCGAGCGAGCCGATCGTCGTCGCCAGCGCGATCGCGCTCGCCGAGGCGGTCCCGGACCGGTCGCTGTGGCCCGAGGGCCTGGCGCTCCACAAGGGCGAGTCCGTCGACCTCACCGACGTTGCGGTGCTGCTCGCCGACGCCGGCTACGAGCGCGTCGACCAGGTCGAGGAGCGCGGCCAGTTCGCGATCCGCGGCGGCATCCTCGATGTCTACCCGGCGACCGAGGAACGGGCCGTGCGGGTGGAGCTGTTCGGCGACGAGATCGAGTCGCTGCGCTGGTTCTCGATCTTCACCCAGCGCTCCCTCGGCGACGCCGAGCGGGTCGAGCTGGCGCCGGCGGCGGAGCTCGCCGCCGAGCACCGTGAGGAGATGCGAGGGCGCTCCGATGATGCGAGGGCGCGCGACAGCGCGACCCGTGAGATGTCGGAGGAGCGACCCATTTTGCAAGTAGTCGTCGAGCGGTACCGAGCCCCGCTCGACCTGGTCCCGGAGACGGCGCTGGTGGCGATCGCAGCCAGCGAGGAGATCCCCGGCGCTCTGCGCGATCACTGGGAGGACGTTACGACGGCGATGCACGCCGACGACGCCCGCCGCTTCTACGTCGATCTCGCCGAGCCATTGGAGGCCCGTGCCGAGCTGGCGCTGAGCGCTGGGGACGCCGGACAGGAGCACTCCTTCCGCGCCCAGGCCGCCGACTTCCCCTCCCGTACCCTGGCCGAGGCCGAGGGCGAGCTCGAGAAGCTGGTCCGCTCCGGCTACCGCACCGTGGTCGCCTTCGAGGGCCGCGGCGAGGCCGAGCGCGCCCGCTTCAACCTCAGCCGCATCGACGCGCCCTTCCTCTCCGATCGGCCACCGGAGGAGCCGGGGGTGAGCTTCGCCGAGGCGAGGCTGCGCGACGGCTTCCTGGCACCAGAGCTGAAGCTCGCCGTGATCCCACAGCGCCGCCTCCTCCATCGACGCCGCGCCGCCGCGCCGGTCTCCGCCCGCGCCCGCCTCGCCGCCGCGATCGAGCTCCGGGTCGGCGATCTGGTTGTCCACGAGGACCATGGCGTCGCCCGGTTCTCCGGCTTCGACACCAAGACCCTTGCGGGAACCACCCGTGACTACCTCGAACTCGAATACCGCGGCGGCGACAGGGTATTCGCCCCGACCGACCAGCTCGCCCGGATCAGCCGCTATGTCGGCGCCGACGGCGGCGAGCCCCAGCTCAGCGCCCTGGGCAGCAAGCGTTGGCAGAACCTCAAGGCCAGGGCCCGCCGCGCCGCCAGCGAGATGGCCGGCGAGCTGCTCAACCTCTACGCCGAGCGCCAGGTGCGCAGCGGCCACGCATTCTCTCCCGACGGCGAGTGGCAGCTCAGCTTCGAGGCGGCCTTCCCCTACCGGGAGACCGCCGACCAGGCCGACGCGATCGAAGCGGTGAAGGGCGACATGGAGGGGGAGCGCCCGATGGACCGGCTGATCTGCGGCGACGTCGGCTACGGCAAGACCGAGGTGGCGCTGCGCGCCGCCCACAAGGCGGCGGCCGACGGCAAGCAGGTGATGATGCTGGTGCCGACCACGATCCTCGCCCAGCAGCACTTCGGCACCTTCCGCGAGCGCTTCGCCGAGGCGCCGTTCACGGTGGAGATGGTCTCGCGCCTGCGACGGCCCGCCGAGGTGCGCGAGGTCGTAGACCGGTTCACGGAGGGCAAGGTCGACATCCTGATCGGCACCCACCGACTCCTCTCCCGGGACGTTCGCGCCAAGGACCTCGGCCTCCTGATCGTCGACGAGGAGCAGCGCTTCGGGGTCAAGCAGAAGGAGCTGCTGCGCCAGCTGAAGCTCAAGGTCGACGTGCTGGCGATGTCGGCAACTCCGATTCCGCGCACCCTGCAGATGTCGCTGGCGGGGCTGCGCGACATCTCTGTTATCGAGACCCCGCCCGAGGGGCGCCGCCCGGTCCGCACCCACGTCGGCCCCTACGACGAGGACCTGGTCAAGCGGGCGATCGAGCGTGAGGCGGCTCGCGGCGGACAGATCTTCTTCCTCCACAACCGCATCGAGACCCTCCACGAGACGGCCGAGCGGCTGCGGGCGCTCTGTCCCGTAGTGCGCTTCGCCGAGGCGCACGGCCAGATGGACGAGCTGGAGCTGGAGGCGACCATGCTCGCCTTCGTGCGGGGCGAGCATGACGCCCTGGTGACCACCACGATCATCGAGGCTGGACTCGACATCCCCACCGCCAACACCCTGATCGCCGAGCAGGCCGACCAACTTGGGCTCGCCCAGGCCTACCAGATCCGTGGCAGGGTGGGCCGTAGCCGCGAGCGGGCCTACGCCTACATGCTGTTTCCCTCGCCCGAGACCCTCACGGCCGATGCGGCCGCCCGCCTCGCCACCCTCTCGGACAACACCGAGCTCGGCTCGGGCTTCCGGGTGGCGATGCGGGACCTCGAGATCAGGGGCGCCGGCAACCTGCTCGGGGACGAGCAGTCCGGGCACGTGGCGGCGGTCGGCTTCGAGCTCTACTGCCAGATGCTCGAGGACGCCGCCGAGGAGCTTCGCGCTGGCGAGACGGCGGAGATCCGCGAGCCGGTACGGGTCGACGTCCACGTCGACGCCTACGTCCCCGCCGACTACATCCCCTTCGAGGCTGCGAAGATCGACGTTCACCGGCGGGTCGCCGCCGCCCGCGAGCCCGGCGAGCTGCGGGCGCTGCGCGAGGAGCTCGAGGACCGCTTCGGAGCGCCGCCGCAGCCGCTCGCCAACCTGATCGACCTGCAACGGGCGCGGATCGCGCTCGGCGAGGCCGGCGCCCGCTCGGTCGAGTTTCGCGCCGGCCGCCTCCGGGTGGCGCCGGTCGAGCTCGACTCAAGCCAGGTCGAGGCACTGCGCGAGCGCCTCCCGGAGGTGATCTACGAATGGCGGGAGCGGACGGTGGTGCTCCCGGTCCCCGACGAGCCGAGGGCGCGGCTGGGCGCGGTCACCGCACTCGCCGATGGGCTCGGCGCCGCTCGGGCGGTCCCGGCCGCCGTCTGATCCCCGGGTGCGTCGGACCTTAGCGCGCTCTTAGGCGGGTGCGTTTATGCTGCCGCCCCTGTGAGTTCGGGACTTTTCTCGAAGCGCAACGTCGCCATTCTCCTCGGGGCGCTCCTCGTCCTCGGGGTGATCCTGATCGCGGTGATCCAGGGCATCGGCCACGACGACGTCTCCGGCGACAGCGTCGCGGTCGTCGATGGCGACGAGATCACCCAGGAGGATTTCGACACCGCTTTCCAGCAGGCCGCCAGCCAGGCGGGGCTGCAGACGCCGCCGGCCCCCGGCGACGACCAGTACGAGCAGATTCGCGACCAGGCGCTGAGCACCCTCCTCGATACGGCCTGGATCATCGGAGAGGCCGAGCGCCAGGGAGTCGAGGTGACCGACAAGGAGGTCGAGGACACCTTCACCCAGCTGAAGTCGCAGAACTTCAAGACCGAGGAGGAGTACCAGCAGTTCCTCCAGCAGTCGGGCCTCACCCAGGAGGACATCGACGAGCGCGTCCGCCTCCAGGTGATCAGCCAGAAGATCCAGGAGCAGATCACCAACGACACCCCCGAGGTCTCCGAC
>JBOGZE010000123.1:0-5420 GCA_050697055.1 Solirubrobacterales bacterium | reverse complement strand
AACATGGACCGTGGGATGCGCAAGGCGATCGATAAGATCGACGCCTCCGAGCAGGACGACCCGGGCGCCGTGCTCAAGACCGTCGCGATGGCGCTGATCTCCAGCGTCGGCGGCGCCGCGGGACCGCTCTACGGGACGCTCTTCCTGCAGATGGGCGGGGCGATGGCCGGCCAGGAGGAGGTTGACCTGGCCGGCTATGTCGCCGCCTGGCAGAAGGGTCTCGATGGGGTCAAGGCCCGCGGCAAGGCCGTGCCGGGCGACAAGACGATGGTCGACGCCCTCACGCCGGCCGTGGCGGCCATGGAGGAGGCCGACGAACTCGACGGTGCCCTGCAGGCCGCCGCCGAGGCAGCCGAGACCGGAATGAAGGACACGATTCCGATGATCGCGCGCAGGGGCCGCGCGAGCTATCTGGGGGAGCGCAGCAAGGACCACCAGGATCCGGGCGCCACCTCGACCTACTACCTGTACCAATGCGCCGCCGAGGCGCTGGCCGGTACAGGCTGAAAGGAGCATCTATGGCGCAGTACGCGGCAGCGCTCGATCAGGGCACAACGAGCACCCGCTGCATGATCTTCGACCACGGCGGGCAGGTGGCCGCGATCGAGCAGCTGGAGCACGAGCAAATCTATCCGAAGCCGGGCTGGGTCGAGCACGACCCGAACGAGATCTGGGAGGTGACCAGGCGGGTCGCCTCGCACGCGCTCGCCGACGCCAGGGCCGATCCGGCGAGCCTCGACGCGATCGGGATCACGAACCAGCGCGAGACCGTGGTCGCCTGGGACCCGTCCACCGGCGAGCCGGTCCACAACGCGCTCGTCTGGCAGGACCGGCGCACGGCAGCGCGCTGCGACGAGCTGCGCGAGGCGGGCCACGAGCCGCTGGTCCGCGAGCGCACCGGCCTGGTCCTCGATCCGTACTTCTCCGGGACCAAGATCGAGTGGCTGCTGCGAAACGTCGAGGAGGCGCGCGGCGCGATCTTCGGCACCGTCGACTCGTGGCTGGTGTTCAAGCTCACCGGCCGCCACGCGACCGACCTCTCGAACGCGTCGCGGACGATGCTCTTCGACATCCGCGGGCTGCGGTGGGACCCCGAGCTCTGCGACCTGCTCGGGGTGGATCCATCCAAGCTGCCCGAGCCGGTTCCGTCGGCACACGTGTACGGCCACACCGGCGCCTTTGGCGGCGACGTCCCGGTGGCCGGGATCGCGGGGGACCAGCAGGCGGCGCTGTTCGGCCAGGCCTGTCAGCGGGCGGGCATGGCCAAGAACACGTACGGGACGGGCAGCTTCGTCCTCCTCAACACCGGCGGCGTCGCTCCTGAGCCCGGCGAGGGCCTGCTGACGACCGTCGCCTGGGGACTCGCGACAAGAACCGACTACGCGCTCGAGGCGGCGGTGTTCATCACCGGCGCCGCCGTGCAGTGGCTTCGGGACGGGCTCGGGATCATCGGCTCGGCGGCCGAGAGCGAGGGGCTAGCGGCGTCGCTCGACTCGAACGACGGCGTCTACTTCGTTCCCGCGCTCACCGGCCTCGGCTCGCCGCACTGGGATCCCTACGCGCGGGGCACGATCGTCGGGCTCACCCGCGGAACCGGCCGCGCCCACCTTGCCAGGGCGGCCCTCGAGGCGATCGCCTACGAGACCGTCGATGCGGTGCGCGCCCAGGAGGCGGCCTCGGGGGAGAGCCTGCCGTCGCTGAAGGCAGACGGCGGCGCCGTCGCCAACCGGTGGCTGATGCAGTTCCAGGCCGACGTGCTCGGGGTGCCGGTGATCGTGCCCAGGGTCGCCGAGACCACCGCCCTCGGCGCCGCCTACCTGGCGGGGGTCGCCACCGGTCTCTGGGAGCTTCGGCAGGTGCGGGAGATGTGGGAGGAGGCGGCGCGCTACGAGCCTCAGATGGGCGGCTCCGAGCGAGAGAGGCTCCTCGGCCGCTGGCACGATGCCGTCGAGCGCTCCCGCGGCTGGGCGCAGGAGTGAAAGGGCCAAGCTACGGCCCTGATCCGGCACGTAACCGGCGGCGCAGCGGTGGGTAGGAATCAGCACATGCCCGCATGTGCGGGCATTGATGCGAGGGGGCCCCGCAGATGCAAGGGCGCCCGAGGCGTAGCCGAGGGCGACCCGTTTCAAATCGGAGGGGCCACCCGTTTAATGAAGCGATGGCCGACGTGAACCCCAAGGACATGAAGCCTCAGGTCTACAAGGACCCGCGGCCCCCGGAGATGTTCACTCGCTTCCACGAGAGTGCCCGCCGCGGCGTGGGTTGGGCCTACGACTTCTGTCGGGTCATCCTCACGTTGCCGACGATCCTGATCTTTCGGGCCCGGGCGATCCGGGTGGAGAACGTGCCGACCTCCGGCCCGGTGATCCTGACCCCGAACCACTTCAGCCAATGGGACCACTTCTTCGCCGCCGTCTACCTCCACCGCAAGGTCCAGTTCATGGCCAAGTCGCAGCTCTTTACCAATCCGATCATCAAATTCATCTTCTACCGGGGCGGAGCGTTCCCGGTGCGCCGCGGCCACAACGACCAAGAGGCGATCACCACCGCCGACGCGATCCTCGACCGCGGCGGCACGGTTCTGATGTACGCCGAGGGCGGCCGCTCGCGCACCGGCGACCTCGGTCAGCCGAAGCGCGGGGTTGGCAGGATCGCCCTGGAGACTGGGGCCCCGGTCATCCCGGTGGCGATCCACGGCTCGGCCCACGTTCGCGGCTGGCGGCGCCTCCAGTTCCCCAAGGTGACGATCCAGTACGGCGAGCCGCTGGTCTTTCCTGTGGAGGCGAACCCGAGCCGCGAGCGCCAGCAGGAGGTAGCCAATCAGGTGTTCGATCAGGTCCGAAAGATGTACGTGGCCCTGGAGGAGAACGGCCGCCGCGGCGTTCTCCGGGCGCTCCGCACCGGGCTCCCGGCCACCAGCCCGGAGCCGGACGCGGCCGACGCCCGCCGCTAGCGTTGATGCGAGGGGCCGCCTTTGGCGGCCCCGACTAAAGGCGAAGCCGTCTATTCCACGTATCTGGGCTCCAGCTTGGCGAAGAACTCGGGATCGTGCCCGGGGACGATCACCGCATAGGGGTAGGCCTGGCGGTACTGCCGCAGCTCGTGCAGCGAGCGGCGCCAGTTGTGCTCGTCGGCGAGCATGAAGGGCGGGTGCTCGGTCTCGAACTGGTGCCAGGTGTAGGCGGCGTCCCCGACGACGACGAAGTCGCGACGCGGCAGCCGCAGGACCACCGACATGTGGCCGGCGCTGTGCCCGGGCGTGTAGACGAGCCGGATCGAGCCATCCCCGAGCAGATCGAAGCTGCGGCCGAAGGGCCCGTATGAGTCGATCTGGTCGGAGTCGAAGTCGACGCTGACGAACTCGAAGCCGAAGTCGAAGTGCCGGCGCCGGTAGTGGTGGAAAGCGGGGCGCCGGATCGTGGTCGCCGCCAGCCACTCCTCGTTGCTGACGACGAACACCGCCTCGGGGAACTCGGAGATCGCCGAGGCGTGATCCATGTGCAGGTGGGTGAGGATCACCACGCCCACCTCGCTCGGGCTCACGCCCTTGGATCGCAGCTGCGCCGGGACGTCCCGGCCCTCCTCCAGCTCGTAGATCCGGGAGTGGACCCGGCCGAGGTTGTCGCGCGGGCCCGAGGACACGGACGGGTGCAGGCCGGTGTCGATCAGCACCGCCCCGATCCCCGGATGTCGGACGAGGAAGGCGGGAATCGGTAGGTCCACCCAGCTGCTCCGGGGTACGCGCCAGCCGAGCGCCCGAAACCGCGCCAGCGGCCCGCTATCTCGCTCGATCGCCGCCGGCGGCAGGTGCGCCCGGCCGGCTTCCATCGGCTCGACGATCACCGAGGCGCCCTCGACGCCCCCCGGGAGCGGCCTGTCAAGCGGGATTGCCTCCGCTCTCACGCTCACAGGCGGCAGCGTAGTCGCGCGCGCGGACCGCGTTGGGCGGCTTCCTGCTCATATGCTCAGCCGGCATGGCTGAGTCCTCGAGCTCTCGGATCTTCGCGCCCGGACTGCTGGAGGGGAAGATCTGCGCGGTCTCCGGCGCCGGCACCGGGCTGGGGCGGGCGACGGCGATCGAGCTGGCGAGGCTGGGGGCAACGGTGGTCGGCTGCGGCCGGCGCAGCGAGCCGCTCGAGGGGATGGTGTCGGAGATCGGCGGCAGCGGCGGGAAGGCCGAGCTCGAGGCGCTGGACATCCGCGAGGCCGAGGCGGTGGACGGCTTCGTCGACGGGATCCTCGAGCGCCATGGCCGGCTCGATCTGCTTGTCAACAACGCCGGCGGGCAGTTCCTCAGCCCCGCCGAGGCGATCACCCCGAAGGGCTTTCGTACCGTGATCGAGCTCAACGTCCAAGGCACCTGGCAGATGACCCACGCCGCGGCGACCAAGGCCTTTATCCCCCAGGAGCAGGGCAAGATCGTCAGCCTCACCGTCTCGCCTCACGGTGGCTTTCCCGGGATGGTCCACACCGGCGCCGCCCGGGCCGCGGTCGAGAACATGATGCGCACCCTCTCGATCGAGTGGGCGCGGTTCGGGATCAGGGCGGTGGCGATCGCGGTCGGCCAGTTCGACACCGAGACGCTTCGAACCAAGTACCCGCAGGCGGTGGTGGAGAACGTCGCCGGCACCGTGCCCCTCGGGCGGCTCGGCACCGAGGAGGAGATGGCCTGGCTGATCGCCTTCCTTGCCTCGCCCGCCGGAGACTTCTTCTCCGGCTGCGTGCTCACCATCGACGGCGCCCGCGACAACTGGTTCGGCAGCTGGCCTCCCGGCGGCGGCGCGGGCGAGGGTGGCGAGCCGCTCGCCGAGGAGCGTGGCTAGTGCATTAGGAGTACATCCCGGTGAACTGGCCGCCGGTGACGTTGATCACCTGGCCGTGGACGAAGTTCGAGAGGGGCGAGCTGAGGAAGAGCACCGGGCCGACCGCGTCCTCGGGCTGAGCGGGGCGGCCGAGGGGGATCGTCAACCTCGCCATCTGGCGCAGCTGCTCGGGGATCCCGAGTGCTACCTTCTCGCCGCTTTCGCCCGCTGCCTCCATCGTCTCGCCCTTCTCCTTCGCCTGGGTGAGCCGGGTCTCGACGAAGCCGAAGGCGACCGCGTTGCAGTTGATCTTGAACGAGCCCCACTCCTTGGCGATCGTCTTCGTCAGCCCGGTGACCCCGGCCTTCGCCGACGAGTAGTTGGCCTGGCCGGCGTTGCCCATCGTCCCCGAGATCGAGGTGACGTTGACGATCTTCCGGAAGTACTCCTCGTTCGCCTCGGCCTCCTTCTTCGCCGCCTCCCGCCAGGAGGGAGCGAGCGCCCGGATCACCCGGAAGGGGACGATCGTGTGGATGTCGAGCATCGCCTGGAACTGCTCGTCGGTCATCTTGTGGACGACCCCGTCCCAGGTGTAGCCGGCGTTGTTGACGACGATGT
>JBOGZE010000122.1:0-1654 GCA_050697055.1 Solirubrobacterales bacterium | reverse complement strand
CGGGTCGGGAAGTTGTCGGCGCCGTCGACGACCACGTCCCAGCCCTCGTCGAGGATCCGGTCGACGTTCTCCGCCGTCAGCCGCTCGCGGTACGGGACGACGTCGACGTCCGGGTTCAGCTCGCGCAGACGCCGCGCGGCCGACTCCACCTTCGGCTCACCGAGAACGGCCGTCGAGTGGAGCACCTGCCGCTGGAGGTTCGACTCGTCCACGACGTCGTCGTCGACGATCCCGAGCCGGCCGACCCCCGCCGCCGCGAGGTAAAGCGCGGCCGGGGACCCGAGGCCCCCCCGCCCCGATCAGGAGGAGGCGCGCGTCGAGCAGCCGGCGCTGCCCGGCGACGCCGACCTCGGGGATGAGCAGGTGCCGGCTGTAGCGGGCGCTCTGCGCCTCGTCGAGCCCTTCGGGCAGGTCGAGCGGGAGGCCATTCTGTCGCCAGGCCTCGATGCCGCCGGCGAGCGAGGCGACCTCGCGGTAGCCAAGCCGCTCGAGCCTGCCCGCAGCGAGCGCCGAGCGGTTCCCCCGCGCGCAATAGGCGACGATCGGCCGCGCGCGGTCGGGTACCGCCGGCTCGATCCGCGACGCGAGCTCCCCCTGCGGGATGTGCAGGGCGCCCGGGATGCGTCCCGCCTCCCACTCGTGCGGCTCCCGCACGTCGATGAGGACTGGCGGCTTGTCGGAGGCGAGCAGTTCGCGGGCGCAGGCGGGGTCGATCTCGGAGATCTCGCTCTTCGCCTGCTGGAGCAGCTTGCGGTCTCCCGCCATCTTGCTCCAAGGATAGCCACGCCTTCGCGGGTCGCAGGCCGGCGCCCCGGCGGCTATCGTCGGCCGCAATGAGCCCCCGCGCGCGTCTTCCTCGCCGCCGCCGCCGCGATCGTCGCGGACGCCGAAGGAGGGGCTCGACCTGCTCATGCGCGAGCTCCGCCGCCAGGAGGCGCTTGAGCCGGAGCGGGAGGCGGTGTCGCGGGTAGCATGATAGGGCGTTTCTGCGGCCCAGCGGGGGCCGGATAGCGGCAATCCCCTCCCCCTCCCGGCCCCCTCGCTTCCCGCACTCAGGGCGCGTCGGTCGCATCACTTGAGTCCCCGGACTCCGAGGGGGGTCGGGTGGGGTCACCACGATGCTCGGCGCCGGGGCACTCGTCCCGGGGCCCTTGGCTCCGCAGGTGAGGCGCGACGCAACTTTGCCCGAAACTTTTGCCCACCTGAGCTGATCTGAGCTGATCCGGTCGACCCTGTATTGCTCAACCACTGGCTTTGAGCTGTTGGCCGATCTAGCAACAAACAACTGTTAACCAAACCCACCCTAGATAGAACCGGAGGGTCGGCTCGCTCGTTGGCTTCGAGTGCTGGCGGGTCAGCCGGACCGCGGCGGAGCTCACCCGTCGCGATCGCAGACCTAACGAGCTGGGGGTGCGGTGAACGTGCCGGTCCCCCGGTGTGGCGCCATTCGGGCGTTCCAGGCTCGTTCGATCTGTCGCATGAGTGCTGGGTAAACGACCCAATACCGGAACGGCTTGATGAGCGCCATGTATCCCTTCCCGAGCCGACCGCGTGGCTTGACGTAGACGGCCATCTGTCCGTGGTAGCGGCCTTCGCCCTGATCGACCCAAGCCACGTGCATCACGCCGTGGACGGTCTGGTTCGACACCTCCGC
>JBOGZE010000121.1:0-2394 GCA_050697055.1 Solirubrobacterales bacterium | reverse complement strand
CGGAGATCGAGCCGCAGGTGGCGGCGAGGGTGCTGGCCGATCTGACCAGCAGGGCGGTGGCGATGCGGGACGACCTCGTCCACTCGCCGATCGCCTACTACTTCCATCCACGCGACGAGCGACATGCACTGCCGGCGCTGCTGCCGAAGCTGATCGCCGTGCTCGATGAGTGCAGCGGTCCGGATCGAGCTCCCGCGCTGCGGTTCCAGGCCGGCATGCTTCGCCGCTCGATCGACGACCTGCTCGACACCATCGCCGAGGACTTCCTCAACCTGCCGGTGGGCGACAGCGCGGCAACGCTCGCCGCCTACAGGCGAGATCACCTCTGGGCCTCGAGCTAGGCGATCAACTCAAGCAGTCGCCATGAGGTCACGCACCCTGCCACCATCCCGCGCGCGTGGGCCCGAGGATCAGAGGCTCAGTGACGAGCTGGCTCGCTGGCTGACCGGCGAAGGCGACAAGACGATCGCCGGGTTGATCGAGACGTTCAAGGAGAAGAGCTTCGCCGTCCTGTTCGCAATCTTGCTTGGCCCGGCGGCCCTGCCCCTGCCGACCGGCGGCGTCACCCACGTGCTCGAAGCCATTGCAATGCTGCTCGCGCTCCAGCTGGTGGCCGGCCGCGACGAGGTCTGGCTGCCGCGGCGCTGGCGCAACTTGAAGCTCGTCGGCGAGAAGCGCGAGCGCTTCCTCGAACGGCTGCTGAGGATGATCCGCTGGCTTGAACGGTGGTCGCGGCCGCGGGGTCGCTTCCTCTTCGGTCATCGCGTCAGCACGATCGTCTTCGGAGCGCTGGTCCTGGGAGGAAGCTTGGCGGCATTCGTCGCTCCCCCGTTCTCCTGGCTCGACACGCTGCCGGCACTGGGGGTGGTCCTGCTCTCTGTCGGTGTGCTGGTCGAAGACGTCGCAGTCGTGGGGTTGGGATTGGTGGTCGATGCCGCCGGTATCGCGCTCGTCGTCGCAGTTGGCGGCGCCGCGATCCGGGTAATCGAGGAGCTCGCCTCGGGCGGCCCCGCGACCGCCGCCATGCGCAGCGACGAGCCGTTCTGGGGCGTCGGGCTCAACCGGTCCCTGCACGCATGGCGGCGGAGGCTCGGTCGCGGCGCTCGTCCGCACCCCGAGCAGCCTCGTCATGGCTGACCACGTAGGCCGCTCGTCAGTGCCCTGGTCCGGACCCGCATCCGTGTTCATCATCTAGCCAGGGAGGCCCCGCCACGGAGGAGGATCCAGCGCAACCGGTCAAGATTGACCGCTGACCCTATGGCGGACGAGACCAAACCGAAGAGGACGGAGCTCCCATAGCTCATCCGGTCCCCAAGCCCGCGGCCGCCCGGGCCTCTCGTGGTCGTCCGGAGGGTGGTGGCCGCATCGCGGTCTTCGCGCCGAGCCCGCTGCTCAGCGTGACGATCGAGGCTCGCGGTAGGGGCCGCGACGACGTCCACTGCCATCCGGCGGGTCAAGGCGTCTGGCTCAGCAGGATGGCCGCCGAGCTGGGCGCCTGGCCGGTGCTCTGCTCCCTGATCGGCGGGGAGACCGGCGATGTCCTCGAGCCGCTTCTCAACGGGATGCGCGGCGAGCGGCGGTTGGTTCGGACTGACGCCGGCAGTGGCGCCTACGTCACCGACCGCCGCAACGGCGAGCGGAAGGTACTCGCCCAGACATACGTCGAGCCCCCGTCGCGCCACGAGGTCGACGAGCTGGTCGCCGCCACGACGGCGATCGCCATCGAGAGCGACGTGCTCGCGATCTGCAATCCATACCCGGGGGAGGCCTTGCCGCTCGAGGTCTACTGGGATCTCGTCGCCAACGTCCGCGCCTCGGGCGTCCGGGTGATCGCCGATCTGTCGAGCCCCCGGCTCGAGGCCGCCGCTGCCGCCGGACCAGACCTCGTCAAGCTGAACGACTGGGAGTTGGCTGCATTCGTCGTCGGACCCGTCGATACCCCCCAGCTTCTCCGAGGGGCTGCCGAGAGGCTCCGAGCGCTGGGAGCGCGGAACGTGCTCGTTACCCGGGCTGGCGATCCGGCTCTCGTCCTCCTCGGCGACGAGGCCTGGGATCTGATCCCACCGCGGCTCGAGGCAGGCTCCCGCGAGGGATGCGGCGACACGATGATGGGGGCAATCGCGGCCGCCCTCGCCATGGGGTGCGACCTGCCCGAGGCCCTGGTTCTCGGCGCGGGCGCGGGCGCAGTCAACTTCCTCCGCCACGGCCTCGGGACCGGCTCGCGGCGCGAGGTCGAGGAGCTCGCGCGCGAGGTCGAGCTTCGCCGGGCCTAGCTATTAGCCCCGGATAAACCCCTGAGCGCGAAACGGCCGCGCCGGGGGTGGATGGCGCGGCCGCTCGCAGCCCTGCAATGCTCGGTTGGAGCGCCCCGATCCTCTCAGCCGGAGCGGATGG
>JBOGZE010000120.1:0-2885 GCA_050697055.1 Solirubrobacterales bacterium | reverse complement strand
CGAACACCTTGACGCCGAGCATCTTCGGGTTTGAGTCGCGGCCGTTGCGGCTGGATCCGAGCCCCTTTTTATGAGCCATCGTTCTTCGTCTCCTTATCCGCCGCCTTTGCAGCCGGCTTCTTAGTGGTCGTAGATCCGGCGGCGATTTTTGTGGCCGCCGATTTTGTGCGGGCCGGCGGCTTTCGCTGGAGCAGCTTGATCTCGGTCACCTCGAGCCGGGTGAGCTCGGAGCGGTGGCCGGCGCGCTTGCGGTAGCCCTTCTTCGCCCGGTACTTGAACACCCGGATCTTCGGTCCCCGCTCATGCCCGGCCACCTTGGCCTCGACCTTCACCTTCTCGGCGTCCTTGCCGACGACCAGGTCCTTGTCGAGGAGGGCGACGGCCCGCAGGTCGACCTTCGCCCCCTCATCGGCGGGGAGACGATCGACGAGCAGGGTCGTCCCCTTCTCGACGCGGTACTGCTTTCCGCCTGTCTCTACCACTGCGTACATGATCGCCTTGCTCGGTTAGCCGGGGCCGCCGCCGCGGGCGCCCGTGCGCCGCCGCCCCCCTCTGCTGCCGCGACGTCGGCGACCTTCGGAGGAAGCGGATTCTAGCTTCTCACCGTTGGTGCTCACCCCCTCGGCGTCGAGGAGTGAAGCGGTGGCCGCGGAGCGCCCGACGCTCTCGATCCGGACCATCCGGCGCTCGCCGACGTGCGGACCCCCTCCGGTGACGCTGACGATGTAGGACTCGACCCGCGCGACGGCGTCATCGACGTTGTACATGTGAGGCTCCTCGATCGTCACCAGGACCTCGTCGCCGACCTGAAAGGGCAGCGCCCGCTCCTCGATCTCGGCGTTGTCGCCGACCTCGACCACGTCGAAGGTGTCGAGCGGCAGGGCCTCGCCGCCCTCGAAGTGGAAGCGCTTCCCGGTCTCCTCCTCGAGCTCGGCGAGCCCGGAATCGGGCGAGAGCAGCTCGCCCGCCACCCGCGGGTTCACCCGGACCAGGTACGCCTCGGGCTTGGGCCGCTCCTCGACCACCTCCTGGAGCTTGCGGACGATCGAGATCGCAACGGTCTCCTCCGAGGGAACAACGCCCTCGCCGTCGCAGGTCGGGCAGCGCTTGGTGAGGATCTCCCGCACCCCGTCGGTGACGTTCTGGCGGGTCATCTCCACCAGGCCCAGTGGCGAGACCTCGACCACGTAGGTCTTGGTCCGGTCCTCGTCCAGAGACTCGCGCAGGGCCTTCAGGACCTGGTCGCGGTTCCTGGAGCGGGCCATGTCGATGAAGTCGATGACGATGATCCCGCCGATGTCTCGCATCCGCAGCTGGCGGACCACCTCCTCGGCGGCCTCGACGTTGACCTTTGTGATCGTGTCCTCGAGCCGGCCCTTGCCCCGACCGGTGAAGCTGCCGGTGTTGATGTCGATCACGGTCAGGGCCTCGGCATAGTCAATGATCAGGTAGCCGCCAGAGGGCAGGTCGACGCGGCGCGAGAGCACTGAGTCGAAGGCCTCCTCCACGCCCCACTTCTCCAGCAACGGCGTCTTCTCTTTGTAGAGCTCGACGCTGTCCGCGAGCTCCGGAGCGGTGCGCTGGAGGAACTTGGTGACCCGCTCGTGCTGCTTGGGATCGTCGATGATCGCGCCCTCGAACTCCTCGGTGAGGACGTCGCGGACGACCCGGATCGAGAGATCGGCCTCCTGGAAGACCATCTGGCCGACGTCGGCCTTCTCGGCGCGGGTCTCCACCACCTCGTTTAGGCGGTGCAGGTACTCGACCTCGCGGACGAAGTCCTCCTTCTTGGCGCCCTGAGCCGCGGTGCGCACGATCACGCCACCGCTGCCGGTGTCTACCCCGTCGATCAACTTGCGGAGGCGCTGGCGCTCCTGGTCGCCGACGCGCTTGGAGACACCGGTGCCGCCACCCTGCGGCATGTAGACGAGATAGCGGCCGGCGATCGAGAGCTGCATCGAGAGCCGTGCGCCCTTGGTCTTCAGCGGGTCCTTGACCACCTGGACGATGATCTTCTGGCCGGGCTTGATCAGCTCGTCGATCCGGCGGCCGCGGCCACGGCCGCGCTTGGGCACCACCTGGCCGCCCGGGAGGACGATCTCGTCGACGTGGAGGAATCCGTTTCGCTCGAGGCCGATGTCGACGAAGGCGGCCTCCATGCCGGGCAGGACGTTGTCGACCCGGCCCTTGTAGATGTTTCCGACGATCGAGCGCCGGCCGCGTCGCTCCACGTAGAGCTCGGCGACCTTCCAGTCCTCACCGGGCGCCGCCTTCTTCCGACGGCGACCGCCTCGGGCCGGGGCCCCTTTCGCCTCGAGCACGGCGACCCGGGTCTCGCCCCGGTCGACGCTTACGAGGATGTTCTTCTTCATGGTTTTCCTTTCTTCTGCGCAGCCCGAGAGCGCGCGCCCAAGCCACCGCTTGCGGGGCTCGGGGGCGTTTGGTGCGAGGGTGCTCCGATGATGCGAGGGCGCTCCGATAGGAGCGACCCGTTTCGTACGGGAGGAGCAACCCGTTTGTCGTATGGGTCTGGCTCTCGGTGTCTCAGCGCAACAGTGGTGTAGGTGCCCTGCTGCTGCGAGACGTCAGCTGCGCCTGAACGTTGATGCTCTGCAGGAGCCCGATCGCGAGGAAGGTGACCAGCACCGAGGAACCCCCGTAACTCATCAGGGGCAGGGTGATGCCGGTCACCGGCATGATCCCCAGGTTCATGCCCACGTTGACCAGAATCTGGAACATGAGCATGGCGGCGATCCCACCTGCGATCAGGGTCCCGTACAAGTTCTTCGAGAGCGTCAGGATGCGCAGCGCTCTCCAGATAAGCAGGGCGTATAGGGACAGTACGAATGCGGCCCCCAGGAATCCGAAGCGCTCACCGATCACAG
>JBOGZE010000119.1:0-4335 GCA_050697055.1 Solirubrobacterales bacterium | reverse complement strand
ACGATCTGGGCGAAGGTGGTCTCGTGCCCCTGGCCGTTTTGGCAGACGCCTGTCTGCACCCTGACCGAGCCGTCCGGACCAACACGGACCGCGGCGGACTCCCAGAACGAAAGCTCCAGCCCGTTGCCGCTTGGGCCGGTCGCGCCCGACGGCGCCAGGCCGGAGGCCTCCATGTAAGTGGAGAAGCCGATCCCCGTGTGCACGCCCCGCTCGCGAAGCTCGGTCTGCCGGCGACGGAAGTCCGCCACGTCGACGTGCTCGAGCAGGCGCTCGAGGGCGCCGTCGTAGTTCCCCGAGTCGTAGGTGACGCCGATCGCCACGGTCGCCGGGAACGCCTCCGCCGGGATGAAGTTCCGGCGGCGAACCTCGAGCGGGTCCAGGCCCAGCTCCGCCGCGAGCTGGTCCGCCATCACCTCGACGATGTGCGTTCCCTCCGGCCGGCCGGCTCCGCGGACGGCGTCCGTGGGGAACTTGTTGGTGAAGACCCCGATCACCTCCGTGTGGACCGCGGGGATCGCGTAGCACCCGCTCGCCACCGCCGCGGTGGTGGTGGGAATGAACGGGGTGAAGAGCAGCTGGTAGGCGCCCAGGTCGGCGATCACCTGGATCTCGAGGGCGGTGATCTTGCCGCCCGCCGTAGCGGCCATCCGCACTCGATCGACCTGGTCGCGGCCATGATTCGAGGAGATCAGGTTCTCGCGCCGGGATTCGATCCACTTCACCGGTCGGCAAAGGCGCCGCGCGCACCAGGCGACCAGCGTCTCCTCTACGTAGACATTCGCCTTCACGCCAAACCCCCCTCCCACGTCCGGCGTCACCACGCGCAGGGTCAGCTCATCGGTTCCGAGTTGGCGGGCGAGATAGCTGCGAACGAGATGGGGGTTCTGTGTCGAGGTCCATACGGTGATCCGATCGCCGGTGGTCTCGGCGATCACGCCCCGCGTCTCGATCGGAACGGCGGCCACACGGTGGTTCCGGATCGTGCGCTCGATCACTACCTCGGCCTCGGCAAACGCGGACTCGAGGTCGCCCCCACCGAGCGACCAGGAGAAACAGCGATTGGAGCCGAGGTTCGGGTGAACGAGCGGCGCGCCCTCCTCGAGGGCGGCGATCGGGTCGACTACAGCCGCCAGCGGTTCATAGGCAACCTCGACGCACTCGGCTGCGTCCTCGGCAAGGTAGGGATCGTCGGCGAGCACCGCCGCCACCGGCGCGCCGACGCAGGCGACGCGCTCGCGGGCCAGCGGCCACCACTGAGGCCTGAGTAGCTCGGTGTCCATCGGATTCCACGCCATCGGCGCGGGCTCGGCGAGGTCGGTCAGATCCCGCCCCGTGTACGCCGCTTGGACGCCGGGTAGGGCGAGAGCGGGGGAGAGATCCACTGAGCGGATCTGCGCGTGCGCGTGCGGGGATCGAACGATCGCAGCATGAAGCGCGCCGGCAGGCCCGACATCGTCGACAAATCGCGCGGCGCCCCGCAGTAGGCGTGCGTCTTCGCGCCGCCGAAGTGGCGCGCCGACGAAGCGCCGCTCGGGCCGGACCGGCGTGACGACGCCTGCGGCAGCCCCGCCAGCGGCGCCGGCGGCCATTGCTCAGCCCGCTCCGGCTTCTTCGGAGGTCTTTGGGGTCGGGGGCGGCTGACGCCCTTCGCCCTCCGCCTCCGCGACCAGCTCCTCGGCCTCCGCCGCCCGAGCTCGGCGGCGCACCCGCCGCCGGAAGAACTCGACCGAGGCGGCGCCGATGAATACGGCACCGATGACGATGCGCCTGACGTCGTCGTTCACCCCCTCGAGCTGGAGCCCGTTCTCAAGTACCGCGAGTAGCAGCACGCCCCAGAGGGTGCGACTGATCGAGCCGCGGCCTCCGAGTAGATTGTTGCCCCCGACCACGATGGCCGCGATTGCGGTTAGGGCCAACAGTCCTCCAGCGTTGGGCTGGCCCGACTGCACGCGCGAGGTCAGCACCAGGCCGCCGAGGCCAACGCAGACCCCAGTGATCACGAAGCACATCAGGATCACACGGTCGACAGGGATCGCGGACAGCCGCGAGGCCTCGCGGTTGCCGCCGACGGCGAACACGCGCACGCCGAACGAGGTCTGGGTCTGAACGAAGAACAGGGCCGCGAACACTCCGATCACCAGCCACAACGCCCAGCGGATGCCGAGGAAGCCTTCGTTGGCGAGGTTGCCGAGCGACGTGGGGACCCCCGACACCGCGGCGCCGTCGGTCAGCGCCAGTGCGGCGCCCTGGGCGATGGTGAGCATGCCGAAGGTGGCGATGAATGAGGGCACCTGGAGCTTGGTGACGATCAGCCCGTTGATCAAGCCCATCCCTGCTCCTGCCGCAATACAGACGATCACCCCGAGCAGGATGGAGCCCGTGTCGCGCATCACCATCGAGGAGAGGACGCTGACCAACGCCACTCCCGCTCCCACCGAGAGGTCGAGTTCGCCTGCGAAGATGACGAAGCTGAGGCCGAAGGCCACGATGGCCAGGGTGGCCGCCTGCAGGAACAGGTTGGTGATGTTGAGTTCGGTCAAGAAGAACTCGTTGGCCCAGGTGAGATAGAGAACCAGCGCCAGCAGCACGGCGGGGACGAAGAGGACGGCGCCCCAGCCTTCCCCTTTGATCCGGTCGAGTCGGCGGCGGACGCTCTCGCGCGAGAAGAGGCCCGCGGTGGGCACCCGAGCGGTCCTGCTCCCGATACCCATCACGCGACCTGCACTGCTGCCTCGGATTCGATCAGGGTCTCAAGCATCTGCTCGGGGTCGCGGACGCCGAGCACGGTCACGGCCGCGCGGGTCAACTCATCCGCGTTGACGATTTCGGTAAGAGCACCATGGCGCATGATGGCGATCCTGTCGCAGATCTCGAGAACCTCGGCGACGTCGGTGGAGGCGATCACCACGGTCCCACCTTCCCTCGCGAACTCTCGCAACAGGTCGTGGACCTGCGCCTTGGCGCCGATGTCGATTCCGTGGGTCGGTTCCTCGATCGCCAGCACCTTGACCCCCGAGGCGAGCCACTTGGCGAGCATCACCTTCTGCTGGTTACCGCCCGAAAGCGTCCAGACGGGAGCGTCGACCGAGTCCGCCTTTATAGAGAGGCTCTTGCGGTAGCGTCGGGCGCGCTCGTCTATCTCACCCTTGCGAAGGATCCCGGCCCGGCAGACCTGATCGAGGGAGGGCAGTGAGACGTTGAGGGCGATGCTCTGCTCAGGGATCAGTCCGACTCCCTTGCGGTCCTCGGGCATGAATCCGATGCCGAGTCGGCCGGCGTCGACGGGATCGTAAACGCGCCTGCTGCGACCGTCGACCGAGATCCTTCCGCCGCAAGGCACCGCGCCCCCTAGCATGCGGACGATGGTCTCGGCTCCGGCGCCGAGCAGGCCGGTGAGCCCGAAGATCTCACCCGGGTCGACGTCGAAGGAGATCTGCGGGCGGCCAGGCCCGACCCTTAGCCCGGACACCGCAAGCGCGACCTTTCCGGTCGGCTCGTGCTTGCGCCGCTTGGCCATCTCGCGGTCGGCCAAGCCGCCCGTGATCAGGTCCGCGAGCTCGTCTTCGTTCGTGTCGGGGGCGGGCAGGGTGGCGATGATCCGCCCGTCGCGCAGCACCGTGATCCGGTCGCTGACGCGGAGTACCTCGTCGAGACGATGGCTGACGAAGACGAGGCCGACGTTCTGGCGGCGCAGCCTGCCGAAGAGCTCGAGTACGCTGCGGGCGGCAGAGGGTTCGAGGGATGCCGTGGGCTCATCGAGGATGAGGAAGCGGGGGCGGAGCAGCATTGCGCTCGCGATTTCGACGAACTTGCGCTCGGCTGGGCCGAGTTGGTGGACGAGCCGGGCGCTCGGTATCTGAATGCCGAGCTCGTCGAGGAGGCTCTCGACGGTCTGCTCGACCTTGAACTGGTCGACGGTCCTAGTCCATCGTCGGCGCGGGAAGCGGGCGTTGACCCCGAAGACGTTCTGGGCCACGGTGAGCTCCGGAAATAGGTGGTAATCCTGGTGGACGACTCCGATGCCGAGATCCTGAGCGTCCTTGGGTGAGCCGAGCCGCACTGCCTCGCCGTCGAGCCGAAGCGTGCCGAGGCGAGCCTCGAGCGCGCCGGTGAGGATCTTGATCAAGGTGCTCTTGCCCGAGCCGTTCTCGCCGACCAGGCCGTGGACCTCGCCACTGCTCACGTCAAAGTCGATGCCGGTCAGCACGGGGACGCCGCTGTAGTCGTGGGCGCCCCGCTCGATTCCGTAGCGGGAGTCGGTGACCCGGCCGTCGCTCATCGCCGTTCGCTTATCGCCCTCGCTCCGCTCACTCGGCCCAAAGTATTACCTATGCC
>JBOGZE010000118.1:0-2424 GCA_050697055.1 Solirubrobacterales bacterium | reverse complement strand
TGCCGCGGTAGCGGGCAAACAGCTCACCTTCGTGCTCCAGCAGCCAGGCGAGCTCGAGCTCCTCGACCTCTGGCAGGGCGCCCTCGAGGATGCGCGGCGCCTCACCTCCGGCGAGCTTCGGGGCGATCGTCAGGAAGAGCTCGTCGGCGAGGTCCCCTTCGCGGAGGCGCCCGTGCAGGGTCGGACCGCCCTCGCAGAGGACCGAGCGGATTCCGCGCTCCTCGCGGAGCCAGCGCAGCGCCCGTTCGAGCTCGACCCCATCGGGATGCCTGACCACGGCGACGCGGGTCGCGGTCTGCGGCGTCTCCTCCTCGGAAGCGGTGAAGATCACCACCCGGCCGCCGCCGTCGGTGAACATGGGCGCGTCCCAGGGCAGCTCCAGCCGGTTGGAGACGATCACCGCGAGCGGGTCGTGGGTGAGCAGGGTGCGCTCGCGGTAGGCGCGGAGCTGCGGGTCGGAGACGATCCGCCCGTAGCGCTCCGCGCGCATCGTCCCGGCGCCGATCATCACCGCGTCGAAGCGGGTCCGGAGCCGCTCCAGCATCTCGGTGTCGACCTCGCTTCCGATCGCGCCTGACTTCCCCGAAATCGCCGCCCGGCCGTCCAGGGTGGTGGCGAAGTTGAGCGCCAGGTAGGGGCGGTCGTCGCGGGCGAGCGGCTTGTAGTCGAGCGTCGCCAGCTGCTCGGCGACGGAGGTCTCAGCCAGGTCAGGAAGCAGGCGCCGGAGCTGGTGCGTCTTGCCCGGAATCCGGGCGGCGCTCACTTGCCGCCCTCGATCTCGCCCAGGTGCTCGACGTTGGCGCGGTCATCGTCCTCGGCGCTGGCGCTGCCGCCGAACCAGGCGTCGAGGATCTCGGCCAGCTCGGCCTCCGAGGTCGCCCGGAGGCTGAGGGCGAGGGCGTTGGCGTCGTTCCAGCGCCGGGCACCCTCCGCGGTCTGGGCGTCCTGGCAGAGCGCCGCCCGCACCCCCGGGACCTTGTTGGCCGCGATCGAGGCGCCGGTCCCGGTCCAGCAGCAGACGATCGCCTGCTCGGCGCGCCCTTCGGCGACGTCGCGCGCCGCCGCCTCGCTCGCCCAGGCCCAGTCGTCGCGCTCCTCGTCGGCGAGGGCGCCATGCGGGAGCGGCTCGTGGCCACGCTTTCGCAGCTCCTCGACCAGGGTCTCGGCAATGCCCACCCGCTCGTCTGCGGCAACTGCGATACGCACTGAATCGAAGCCTAATCAGGGTCAGGTCTTGCAATGCAACATGTCGTAAATGCAAGACCTGACCCCGGTTGGGGGTGGTCAATAGTCTCGCCAGCCCGCGAACTCGCGGCCGGCGAACTGCTGGAGGGCGGCGACGTCCTCGGCGAAGAGCGCGAGCAGCCGGTCCCTGACCGGATCGGGGAGATCGGGCTTCGGCGCCGGCGGCGCCTCTGGGTCGTGGACGACCTTCTCGACCATCCACCGCATCCGCTCGGGCAGGCGATCGAAATTGCGGTCGAAGGAGCGGAAGCCGGGCAGCTTGATCAGCTTCTCCATGAACTGGTAGCGCTCGGACTCCTTGGCGCTCGACTTCTCCCACTCGCGCTCGAACTGCTCGGAGGTAAAGCTCTCGTCGACGCCGGCGAAGCCGAAGGCCCTGCGCATCGTTCGCTCTCGGTCGGACTGCAGCTCCTCCTGGGTGATCACCTCGATCTGGGAGCGCTCGGAGAGCTCGAGATAGGGCTGCAGCTGCTGCCAGTACATCGAGCGGGTGACATAGCCCTGGTCCGCGCGGGCGAGCGCCTCCTCCATCGGCCGCGTCTCGTAGCCGGCGCCGGTCGCATGGCACCAGTGGGAGAGGATCCGCGAGATCGGGTCGCGGACCATGTAGATCAGCCTCGCATCGGGAACGTGCTCATGGATGCGCTCGGCGATGCCCTGGAAACGGGGGAGGTTGGTGTAGTGGGGGGAGGACTCCCCCCGCACCGAGAAGCGCTCGTCGAAGCGGCCCCGGTACCAGTCGAGGCCGAGGTCCCAGTTGAGCTCCTCGACGAAGAAGTTGAGCTCCTTCGGCTTCGACATCTGGATCTCCGGATGAAGGCCCAGGTAGTGATGGATGCTCGTCGTCCCGCACTTGAGCCCGCCGATGATGATCAGGTTCGGCATCGCCGCGTGCCTGCGCCGGCGCCGGGGCACGCGTCCGCCCCGCTTGCGGTCGGCGGCAAAGCGCTCGCGCGCGCGTGCGCACATCGCCTCGTCGGAGGGGTCGTGCCTCGGCGCGGGCAAGGCCGGGGACGCGGCCCGTGGACCCTCGCTGGTCACTGCCATGAGCGCGGAAGTGTAGGGATAGGGTGGGCGATCGTGGACGAGGTCTTTCGCACACCCGATGACCGCTTTCAGAGCCTTCCCGGCTACGACTTCGCGCCCAACTACGCGGAGGTCGACGGTCTGCGCCTGCAC
>JBOGZE010000117.1:0-1830 GCA_050697055.1 Solirubrobacterales bacterium | reverse complement strand
AGACGGGAGCGACGGGACTCGAACCCGCGACCTCCGGCGTGACAGGCCGGGTCGTGGCGCTTCCGGCTTGAGCGGGAATAGGCGGGGATTCCCGCCGTGAGCAGGGCCTTTTAGGCGCTGCGTTGCGGGGATTGGCGGGGATGGGAGAGTGCGGTCTCTATGACCGCAAGATGAAGATCACGATGAGTGGAACGGTCTGGCGATAGCGACGCGCAGCGACGGCGCGGCGAAAAAGGATTTACGGGAGCGACGGGACTCGAACCCGCGACCTCCGGCGTGACAGGCCGGTCTTGGCGCTTGCGGGCTGAGCGGGGATAGGCGGGGATTCCCGCCGTGAGCAGGGCCTTCTGACTCTAGCGTTGCGGGGATTCGCGGGGCCGTGCGGGAGGTTCCGGTGACCTCCTGCGGGATGAGCGCGGGATCTGGCGTTGCCTTGATAGCGAACGAGGCGGGACGTGCGCGGGATGCCGCCGTCGCACACCTCCATTCGGTCTCTCACTCCAGGACGCGTACGACCGTGCACGTGGACCAGATAGAGGGGGGCCGGACAAGCAGAAAAAAGCTCGCCTTTAGGATCACAGCACTCACTCCAGGGCGGAGATAGGCTCAGCCGAGTGGACGTCGTATTCGAGGTCGCCAGCGAGCGGTACCCGCTCGAGGAGCAAGCGGCGACGCGCATGGCGGAGAACCTGAGGGTGAAGGCGGCGCACGAGCCTGGCGCCGAGGGAACCGTAGGAGCTCGGGCCGTCGCCGACGCGATCGAGCTTCGGCTGATCGAGGACACCGCCGATCCGATCGGCCTGGGCGGAGACGAGGCCGAGGCCGTTTAGCGGTCGCTCTCCGCGGGCCGCGAGCGCGCGAAACCCGCATCCGTGCCACGCTTGAACATCGCACCCTCGCACGGAAACTGCATGAACAGCGCGGCTTGACTTTCCGACTACGAGCGGAGAGAGCGGGGCTTTCCTTGATCGCAGTGAAGCTGCTTACCGCCGCACGAGCGCGGTCGGCGAGAAGGCGTTTCGAGCGCTTCCGCGGAGAGAATGTGCGGCGATGGCTGACTCGAGCGTGGATTCGGGCGGATACCGACGGCGACGGCGCGGCTCGGTCTTGCGCCGCTCCGGCGCTCGCGTCGTCTCGGTGCTCTTCTTCTTCCCGCGCGGCGGCTCGGCGCAGGTCGCCCGCGCGCTCTGCCGAGCCTTGCCCGGAGCAGGCTGGGACGTGACGCTGGCCGCCGGTTCACTCGGGGGCGGGGGCGATCCCCGGAATGCGCTGGGTTTCTTCTCGGGGATCGATGTGATTCCCGTCGACTATTCGCCCGCCTTGGAGGTCAATGACCCGACGGCGGCGGGCGTTCCCTTCCAGCCCTCCTACGAGGACCGGCCGGGCGCCCCCGATCGCGTCTTCGCCGCGGTCGACGACGAGGCCTACGAGCGGCTGGTCAGCGCCTGGGCGGAGGCGCTCGACCGGGCGGGAACAGCCGAGGCCGACCTGCTCCATCTCCATCACCTGACGCCGGCGAACGAGGCTGCGCTGCGCGCGCATCCAGGCGTGCCGGTCGTCGGGCAGCTGCACGGGACCGAGCTTGCCCTCCTGCGAGCGATCGAGGCCGGAGCGCCTTCCGGCTGGCGCTTCGCCGGGCGCTGGGCGGCGCGCCTTCGTCGCTGGGCGAGAGCCTGCGAGCGCCTGATCGTGCCGCCGGGCGCGGCGGTGGGGGTCGCGCGCCTGCTCGGCGTCCCGCCCGACCGGATCGCCGAGATCCCGAGCGGGGTCGAGCTCGAGCTCTTCGATCGGCAGCCCCTCGGACGCAGGGAGCGCCTCGCTCACTGGCGG
>JBOGZE010000116.1:0-1665 GCA_050697055.1 Solirubrobacterales bacterium | reverse complement strand
TCGAGGTCTGCAGGCGGATGCGGACGCGCAGCCAGGTGCCGATCATCATGCTCACCGCCAAGGGGGACGAGATCGACAAGGTCGTCGGCCTCGAGATGGGCGCCGACGACTACATCACCAAGCCGTTCTCTGTTCGCGAATTCCGAAGCCGGGTGAAGGCGGCGCTGCGCCGCGGCAACATGGGCGGGCGAGCGGCCGTCGGCGAGGAGCCGATCAAGGCCGGTGAGCTGCAGATAGATCCCGAGCGGCGCACCTGCCAGGTGCGTGGCGAGCCGGTGGAGCTGACCTACGTCGAGTTCGAGATCCTCTCCGCGCTCGCCGGCTCCCCGGGGCGCGTCTTCAGCCGGGAGATGCTGCTCGAGCACGTCTGGGGCGATTCCCACTACCGCGATCCGCGGACGGTCGACGTCCACATCCGCCACCTGAGAGAGAAGCTCGAGCGCGACGCCAAGCATCCCGAGTACCTGTTCACCGTGCGGGGGGTCGGCTACCGGTTCCGGGACGCTGACCGCGATTGAGGTTCGACACGCTCCGAAACCGGCTGGTCCTGCTGATCTTCGCGATCACCGCCGCGGCGATCGGCTTCATCTACCTCTACGTCGTCCCCCAGCTCGAATCCAGCCTCACCGCGGAGAAGCTGCGACGCCTCGAGCGCCTCGGGGATGAGCAGGGGCCGCGACTGGCCCGCGCCCTGCAGACCGGCGTCTCCCAGGAACAGGTGCGGGGGCTGGTCCGGAGCATCGGGCAGACGACCGAGAGCCGGGTGACCCTGCTCGCGGTTCGGGACGAGAGCGGCACGCCGGTGCCCGCCTTCGTAATCGCCGACTCCCAGGGTGAGTCGACCGCGATCCAGGGTGACTATCTCTCGGCCGGCGCCGCTGCCGAGCAGGATCACATCACCTCCGGGGTGGAAACAGTGGCCGGAAACCGAGTCGGCACCTCGTCCGTTCCGATCCAGAGCGACGGCCAGACCGAGTGGATTACGGTTCTTTCCAGCCCCCTGGCAGAGGTCGATGACAATGTCGCCCTGATTCGCCGCCAGATACTGATCGCGGGGGCGATTGCCCTGGTTGGGGGCTCCCTGGTCGGATTCTGGGCCGCGGGCGCTGCCTCCCGGCGGCTGCGCCGCCTACGCCAGGCCGCCGCTCAGGTCGCGGAGGGCGACTTCGACCAGACGATTCCGATCGACTCCTCGGACGAGCTCGGCCAGCTGGCCCGGACCTTCAACGAGATGCAGAGGCACCTCGCACGGCTCGACCGTGCTCGCAAGGAGTTCATCGCCAACGCTTCGCACGAGCTGCGCACGCCGATCTTCTCGCTGGGCGGCTTCGTCGAGCTGCTCGAGACCGAGAGCCCAAGCGCCGCCGAGCGCCGGGCATTCGTCGCCGAGATGCGGGGGCAGATCGAGCGGCTGCAGAAGCTGACCGCAAACCTGCTCGACCTCTCGAGGCTGGACGCCGACGTGATGGAGCTGCAGCGCGAGCGGGTCGACCTCAAGGAGCTGGCCCGCGACATCGCCGCCGAGTTCAGGCCCGCGGCCAAGCACCACCGGTCGCGGCTCGAGGTCCGGGGAAGGGGCCAGGCGATCGCCCTCGCCGACCCCGATCGGGTTGCGCAGATCATCCGTATCCTCCTCGACAATGCGCTCACCCACACCCCCGAGGG
>JBOGZE010000115.1:0-2000 GCA_050697055.1 Solirubrobacterales bacterium | reverse complement strand
TCGAGGTCCCGCCGAAGAAGAAGTTCGCGGATGTCTGGCTGATCAGGATCGTGGGTAACGCCGCCACCGCGCCCAGGTAGAGGGCGCCTGGGAAGGTGAGGCGAGAGAGGATGCGGTCGAGGTATTCCGCCGTGGGGCGACCCGGGCGAACGCCGGGGATGAAGCCTCCGTATTTCTTCAGGTTGTCGGCCTGGTCCACCGGGTTGAAGGTGACCGCCGTATAGAAGTAGGTGAAGATGATGATGAAGAAGACCTCGCCGACCACGTAGGCCCAGCTGTTTGGGCCAAAGAAGGCGGCGAAGTCGAGCGCCGCGGGAGTATTGAGGAGCTGTCCGATCGTCGGCGGGAAGGCCATGATCGAGGCGGCGAAGATCACCGGGATGACGCCGGCCATGTTGACCCGCAGCGGCAGATAGGTGGATCCGCCCGAGGTCATCCGGCGACCGACCACGCGCTTCGCGTACTGCACCGGGATCCGCCGCTGGCCCTCCTGGACGAAGACGATCGCCAC
The DNA here is from genome assembly GCA_050697055.1 of Solirubrobacterales bacterium. Lineage (GTDB taxonomy): Bacteria > Actinomycetota > Thermoleophilia > Solirubrobacterales > 70-9 > CAVVYV01. The sequence goes on along the minus strand of JBOGZE010000115.1, from coordinate 1,489 downwards.
GATCACCGCGAGGGCGACGAAGGGCATCATCACGACAAAGACCTGGTCGGGGTTGGTCCACCAGGCCGAGATGCCCTGGGGCAGACCGGAGACGATCGAGGCGAAGATCATCAGCGAGATCCCGTTTCCGATCCCGCGCTGGGTGATCAACTCGCCCATCCACATCAGCAGCGTGCAGCCGGCGGTCAGGCAGATGACGATCAGGAAGGTCTTGGTGAAGGTGAGCGTGCCGACCACGCTGCTCCCCGCCTGGTCCTGGAAGCTCCGGAAGAGGAAGACGTAGCCGAGCGACTGGCCGAAGGAGAGGGCGACGGTCAGGTAGCGGGTGTACTGGGTGATCTTCTGCTGTCCGACCTCGCCCTCCTTCTGGAGGCGCTCCAGCGAGGGCACGACCACAGTCAGCAGCTGGAGGATGATCGAGGCCGTGATGTAGGGCATGATCCCGAGCGCGAACAGGGACAGCCGCGAGAGGCTGCCGCCGGAGAAGAGGTTGAGGAAGCCGAGGATGTTCGAGCCGCCGAAGTTCTCCTCGATCGACTTGACCGTGTCGACGTCGACTCCCGGCGAGGGGATGTAGGCCCCAAGCCGGTAGAGGGCCAGGATCGCCGCCGTGAACATGAGCTTCTTGCGGATGTCCTGAACGGAGAAGGCGTTGAGGATCGTCTGGAGCACTTAGGACGCGTCCTCCTTGGCTCCGGGGGCCCCTCGCGCTATCACCTCGACGGTGCCGCCTGCCGCCTCGATCTTCTCCCTGGCGGCGACGCTGAACCCGTGCGCCTTCACCGTCAGCTTCTTCTTGATCTCGCCGCGGGCGAGGATCTTGACCGGGTCGCGCCGCTTCGCCAGTCCGGCGGCCCGCAGCGACTCGGGGGTGACGTCATCGCCCGACTTGAAGCGGGCGTCGAGGTCGGAGAGGTTGACCGGCTGGGTCCGGGTGCGGAAATTCTCGAAGGGCATCGACATCTTCTTGTGCGGCCCGCGCAGCTTCCCCATCCGCATGTGGATCGGGTTCTGGCCGCCCTCGTAGCCGGTCTTGCGCTTGTTGCCCGAGCGCGCCCCGGCGCCCTTGTGGCCGCGCCCCGAGGTCTTGCCGTGCCCGGAGCCGCCGCCGCGGCCGACGCGCTTGCGCGAGCGCCGCGACCCGGGTGCCGGCTTCAGTGAGTGGAGACCGACTTCCTCACCCATTCTCCACCTCGATCAGGTGGCGAACCACCCGCACCATGCCCTGCAGCTGGGGGGAGTCGGGATGGCTGGACTGGCGCCCGATCCGGCCGAGCCCGAGCGAGCGAAGGGTCGCGCGCTGGCTCGGGGAGATGCCGTTGCTCGAGCGCACCTGCTTCAGCTGGATCTCGGCCATCAGGAGCCCTCCTTCGGGGCCTCAGGGCTCGGCGGCGCGGGCGCCGCCTCGGCCGAGGCCTCGGGTGGCGCCTCGGCCGGGGCCTCGGGTGGCGCCTCGGCCGGAGCAACGGGTGGCGCCTCACCGTTGAGG